>CAZZCI010000375.1:0-2711 GCA_964653015.1 uncultured Rhodothermales bacterium | reverse complement strand
GTGGGGAAGTCAAATTTCCCATCAACGAAATATCAGAGAGAAAGTTATGTGTAAGAACTATGACCCTGGGCAGGGCCGCTGAATCGTCCAGAGCCTGCTGAACATCGCGGAGATGGTTCGGCTGCGGCCTCCTCCGTCGGCCTTCGCTCACCATGACAGGTGTTTTGAAGGTGATGAGACGTAGAGCCGGGATCTTCCCTGACAACGTAGCCAGATCATTGGCCGCGTACAACCCAAACAATCACTCGTGCCACACTACCATGCCCCGCATTCGCTTATTTGTGTCGGACATCGACGGCTGTCTTGCGGCGCCGTATACGCCGTACAACTTAGATACGCTACATACACTGGCCACGTACACTCGTGAAGCAGGGTCTATGGACACGCGCGGCGATGCCGTTCTTCCGGTGCTTTCCCTCTGCTCGGGGCGCCCGTATTCATACGTTGAAGCCATGTCGCAGGTGCTGGGACTGACTACGCCCGTGCTTTTTGAGAGCGGCGCCGGGATGTTCGATCCGGTGGCGGCGCAAACGACATGGCACCCCGCCTTCACAACCGAGTTACAGGAGCAGATAGCCACCATGCGCGACTGGTTTGCGCGCGAGGCTGTGCCCGGCACCAAAATATCAATCGACCATGGCAAGCGGGCCCAGGCGGGCATCGTCACGCCCGACCCCGACGAGATTAAAGCCGTGCGGCCTCGTGCCATTGCGTTTGCCGACAAGCATCTGCCTGACTTAAAGGTGTGCACCACCGATGTATCCATCGATGTGATTTCTCCCACCATCACCAAAGAAGTTGGATTGCAGTGGCTGGGCGAGCACCTGGATGTAGACCTCAGCGAAATGGCGTTCATCGGCGACACCGATGGCGACATTGAGGCGATTCAGGCGACCGCTTATGGCTTTGCCCCCGCCAACGCCCACGATATTGTGAAAGCCGAAGCCGATTACGTAACTGAGAGTGCCGTGGCTGAGGGCACGCTGGAGGCGTATCGGCACTGCATGACCACCAACGCCGAAATGGATTCGGCTTAAGTCTCCGTTTGTATGGATTCCTTTATATCCCCCATGTACACGTTTCGCTTCCTATTCGCTACCTGCCTGGTCTTGGGCATCGGTCTGCTGGTGGGTCCTATTGCCCATGGGCAGCCCGCTTCCGACCGTGTGGAGCATGCTGCTGAAGAGATTTCTGATGCGGCTCTGCATTACATAACCGGCCACCAAGGGACGCGGTTGTATCGGTATGCCAATGATAATGCGCCCCTGCAGCGCATGCCCGTTCGCACACCGCTTCATGAGTTAGGATGTGAAGACGAATGGTGTCGGGTGCAGTTGGAAGATGGTGATCAAGGGTACGTGCGCGAAGAAGCACTCTCCAATGTATGGATCCATGTCGATAAAGACCGCCGCCGTGTGCATGTGTATGCAGGTCCAGAACACGTATCCACATACAAAGCCGACTTTGGTCCGAATGTGTTTTTGGACAAAGAGCGGCGGGGCAGTCAGCAAGAAAGCGATCACTGGCGTACGCCCGAAGGCCTTTTTCATGTTGTGAATAGAAATTCAAACAGCATGTACTACAAAGCGCTCGTGCTCGACTATCCCGGACGCGATGATGCCGAGCGTGGGCTGGAGCAGGGCTTGATTTCGGAGGCTGAGTATGCGTCTATCATCCAAGCGCATGATGAGCGCCGCATGCCGCCGATGTCTACGCAACTCGGTGGGTGGATTGAGATCCATGGCGATGGCACCGGAGCGGCTACCACTTGGACGCGCGGCTGTGTGGCGCTCCACAATAGCGACATGGATCATATTTGGAAGTATGCTGAAGTGGGCACGCCCGTGCTCATTGAATGAAGACGCAGGAGATCGTATTCCTGTGTGGATTTCCGGAACTGCCTGCGCGATCTTCGATTCATGCGAACGAGCGAGTGGCCTGCTTTGGGCTTCTGGCCTTTCGCTCCAGACTAAACGATGTGTCGATCTCTACTTTGAATTGCTATCCCCCCCTATGCGTACTTTATCGTTATCAACGGTTGTCGCTCTACTAGTAAGTGCTTTGGTTCTGGCAGGATGCGGCGAGAGCGATCCGTCAGCCCCCCCTTCCGACTGGGAAACCAATGATGATCGTTGGTGGACAGCGGATGCAGATACGGCTGAAGCATTCCGAGACTTGAGTGACCTGCAAGCCATGGGGGTCTTTGATGAAGAAGAGGCTGAAGACCTGGCCATCGAAGACGACCAGGTAAGCGGTGAACAGTTTATCCGAGGCGTCAAGCAAGGACTCAACGACTTCTATCAGAGCAATCCGCAGGTCATAGATGAACTGTTTGAAGAGTACGCTCGTCCCGAACTGGGTGAGGAAGCGCGCTCTGGCGATGTGGAAGACCTGGTGCAGGAAGCGGTACAAGATGTACGTAATCTGCTCGATACGTATTATCAGCGCCCCCAGCTTGAAGGGAGTCCGAGCGTGACGTACCCCCGTGCGCTTCATGAGGAAGGTGTAAGCGGTACGGTTGTGTTGCAAGTGCGTGTGAACAGCAGCGGCGAGCCTGTAGCGGTACGAGTTCTTGAATCGGTGCACCCTGAACTGGATGCAATCGCCATGCGTGCAGTAGCTACGATGGAAGCGACTCCGGCCCGCGTGCGCTACAGCGAAGACGATGAGTGGGAAGATATCGAAGGGTGGATCCACTTTGATCTACCGTT
>CAZZCI010000374.1:0-2736 GCA_964653015.1 uncultured Rhodothermales bacterium | reverse complement strand
TACTGCACGCCAAGGCCCCCTCCGCGTCCGTTCGAGTTGCTTTGGCGATCCGTGATGAACTTTTGCGTGGCATAAATGCTGGTCGATCCGGGATACAGCCCCACGCCGATGTGCGTCAGGCGTTCGCGCAGAATATTTTCCCGATGGCCCGGCGACCCCATCCACATTTCCATCAGGCGCTCACCAAGTGAGTGCCCGGCTGACTCGCTGCCGGACAGCGGGAGGTGCCGATGCGCAATGTTCTCTGCGCTCATTTGCAACTGGTACGACGACGGCAAGTCCGCTTCTATGCGATCGTGCGGGCCCAGGCCATCAGGGTTGTCATGCGCATAAAAGCTGCGATGCACCATATCGCGGCTGTGATCTCGGGCAATCTCGCTAAGGGCCGTGCTGTGTTCGAGCGGCGGCAGCCCGTGTTCAGCGCGCCGGGCATTTGTTTCTTCAACGATGGTCGCCTCGGCAACGCGCATTTGCGCCTGGCGCTCGGCTTCACTGGCCTCATCACGATTGGCGGGGGCGGGCGTGCTGGCATCGGGCATCCCTGCCTCATCGAGCATATCCTCCATGGCCGCAAAACCGTCTTCTAACGTCCCCACCACCGCATCCGACAATTCCTCCCAGTCCTCTGCCAGCCGCTCCTGGATGGCCTGGGAATCGGGCAAGTCATCGGTGTCTTCGGCGTCGCATCCCCCAAACAACAGAAGACATGCCAGGATGAGCACTACGGATGGTGTTTTACGCAAGTAAGGCATCAATATACATCCCCCAGGTTGTTGCATAGGCAAGCGAGCGAAGGACGTGCGTGCGGGGGACACAGCACAACGACCCTCGCAAGGAAGGGCAGTTACCCAAAGTGTTGATCCAGGTAGCCTTCAGCTTGTTTTTTGACCATGCCTTTCATGGAGCGCAACAGCATGCCCAGTTTGATCTGGACGTGCACGGTGTCGGCTTCGACCTTGATGTGGCCATCGGCACCACCGCCATTGAACTGCAGCGTGTTGTTTTCCCAGTGCGAGTCTACACCCAGGCGGTCTTCAAGTTGTTCGGCCACTTTTTCAACGGCGCTACGTCCCTTCTCAAGGCCGAGTGAATGCGAGCGAGAAATGTCGATATCGGACATGGAGCGGGAGTGTTTTTGGTAGAAACTATGCGGAGGTGCCACCGGGGCACGCCTCATCCGCCTACGGAAGCGGTTTTTTTGCGTTCCCTTGATTTTCCGAACGGCTTTCACTGGACAGCCACAACGCTGCCTTGTACATTATCCGAACGGATGCGCTGCTTGCTGGCATCGCCTCCCGTTCGTACCCGTTTGGCTGTTTGTTGTCTGCTTATGCGCCGTTTGCCCCAGTTTGTACTCCTCATTGCGCTATTCACAGGGCTTGGACTTGCGCCCTGTGCGGCGCAGTCCACCGATCTGCAATCCCCCGCTGACTTTCTGGGCTACGAGCTCGGATCGCAGTTCACCTCGCACCATCAGGTCATCGACTACGTAGAGCACGTGGCCGAAGAGTCGCCCAACGTCGAGATTGAGCGCTACGGCGAAAGCTACCAGGGGCGTCCGCTCATGGTAGCCTACGTGAGTAGCCCGGACTTGCTAGAGCAGCGCGACGCCATCCGGCAGGACAACCTGCGACGTATCGGACTTGCAGACGGCGCGCCGGGCGAGCTGGCGCCGGCTATCGTGTGGCTCAGCTACAACGTGCACGGCAACGAGAGCGTGAGCACCGAGTCGTCGATGCAGACGCTCTTTGAGCTGGCCGATCCGTCGAACACGCAGACCCAGCCGTGGCTGGAGGATGCCATCGTAATCATGGATCCGCTCATGAATCCCGACGGACGCGAGCGCTACGTCAACTTCTACAACCGCACCGCCGGAGCTTCTCCCAACCCGAACCGCATGGCCCGCGAGCTGCAGGAAGACTGGCCTAACGGACGCTCCAACCACTACTACTTCGACCTGAACCGCGACTGGGCCTGGGCCGCGCAGCAGGAGACGCAGCATCGGCTGGAGCTGTACAACCAGTGGATGCCCCACGTGCACGTCGACTACCACGAGCAGAGCATCGACGCGCCGCACTACTTCGCGCCCGCAGCGGATCCCTTTCACGAAGACATCGCCGAGTGGCAGCGCTCCTTTCAGGAAACAATCGGACGCAATCACGCGCGCTACTTCGATGACAACGACTGGCGCTACTTCACCCGCGAGCGCTTCGACCTGTTCTACCCCGGCTTCGGCGACACCTGGCCCACCTTCAACGGCGCCATCGGCATGACCTACGAGCAGGGCGGCTCCGGACGCGCAGGGCTCATGGTGCATACCATCGAAGGCGACACGCTGACGCTGCACGACCGCTTCATTCGCCATCACGTCACCGGCCTCTCGACCGTCGAAACCGCCGCCCGCGAGGCTGACGATCTCGTGTCCTCGTTTGTCTCCCACTTTGAAGACGCCGCCGCGAATCCCCCCGGCGACTACGCAGCGTATCTCATCAAAGCCCGCGATGCCGCCTCCACCGGCGTCCCCAACACCCCCGACGACCGCGTGCACGCGCTACACCGCCACCTGGAGCGCCAGGGCATCGAATCCACCATCGCCGGTCCGGGTACCGACGCCAGCACGAGCGGACTGCGCTACGCCGACCAGACGAATCAGTCGGTATCTGTGGAGCCCGGCGATCTGGTCGTATCCCTCAGCCAGCCCAAGAGCCGCCTCGCCAAGGTGCTTATGGAGCCGCA
>CAZZCI010000373.1:0-2747 GCA_964653015.1 uncultured Rhodothermales bacterium | reverse complement strand
TAGCAGAGAACCGCGTGCATCTCCAGAAACAGAACAACGCCCCGACCCCCAAATCGGGTCAGGGCGCAGGTTTTGTTGAACCGGATGTCAACGATTGCGATTAGGGGGTAGCCTCATGAAGCGCGGCATCCATTTTCTCGATGCCCTCGTCAATTTCTTGGGGGGTGATGGTGAGCGGCGAGCGGAAGCGGATGGAGGCATCTCCACAGCCCAAAATGATGACGCCCTTTTCGAAGCACGCTTCTAGCACCGCGTCGCGATGTGCTTTCGTGGGCAGGTCAAATGCGCACATCAGCCCTTTGCCCCGTACGTTGGTCACGGCATCGTGTGTATCGGCTAACTCGTGGAGCCGGTTTTGTAGGTGCGTGCCAGCGTCGGCAGCATGGGCTACGAGGTTGTCCTCTTCAATGATTTCGAGGATGCGGTCGAAGCGCACCATGTCTACGAGGTTACCACCCCAGGTGGAGTTGATGCGGCTGGTTGTTTGAAAGACATGGCCATCGACTTCGTCGAGTTTGCGCCCGGCCAAGATGCCGCAGACCTGCGTTTTCTTGCCGAATGCGATGATATCAGGGGCCACGCCTAGCGCCTGGTGGGCCCAGAACTTACCGGTAATGCCCACCCCGCTCTGCACCTCGTCAAAGATGAGCAGCGCGTCGTTTTCGTGAACCAGCGCTTTTAGATCCCGCAGGAAGGACGTTCGGAAGTGGTTATCACCGCCCTCGCCCTGAATCGGCTCCATGATAAATGCCGCAATTTCATCGGGGTGCTCATGAAACGCCTGCTTGGCTTGCTGCAGGGCCTGCTGCTCTTTTTTGTGGAGACGTTCCTCTTCCGCTTCGTCAATCGGGAAGTGAATGTTCGGGTTGCTGATGCGGGGCCAGTCGAATTTCGGAAAGTACATCGTTTTCCGCGGATCCGACGTGTTTGTGAGTGAGAGCGTGTAGCCGCTGCGTCCGTGAAAGGCTTGATCCATGTGCAAGACTTTGTGCCCAACCTCACGCCGGTACCCTTTCTGGAAGTTTTTGCGCACCTTCCAGTCGAAGGCGGCCTTGAGCGCATTCTCAACCGCAAGGGCTCCACCCGAGATGAAAAAAGTGTACGGAAGATACGGCGGAATGCCCACGCGGCTGAACGTATCCACAAAACGCCCCATGTGGGCGGTCATCACATCGGAGTTAGTAATCTTGTTGAGCGCGGCATCCATGATGCGTGACCGGAACGCCTCGTCGTTGGCAAGCTTCGGATGGTTCATTCCGAGCGGGCTGGACGCATAGAAGCCAAACAGGTCAATGTAATTGCGGCCTGTGGTTTCGTCGTGGAGGCGCACGCCCTGGCTCTCGTCCATGTCAAGCACCATGGGCATCATGCCTTTGGTAAGCATGTGCTTTGAAAGCACCTCGCGTACATTTTCGGCACGCATTGAATCAGCTGCCGTTGCTGCGTCTGCTTGTGTCATGTGAGAAGATACTTGGTCAATAAAAACAAGAAGGATGCTGGCCCACAGGGAGCAGCAGGGGACATGTTATAGAGGAACGCCCCATCGGATGTATCGTTACGTGTGAAGCAGCAATTCTTTCCGCTGCTTTGCTGTGCGGTGTACAAGACGCCGCTTATCGAGAGCTACGTACAACGGCCCCAACGCATGTCTGACTCCAGCAACAAAACGTCCCCTAAAACGCCGGACAACCTCAATCTGGGTACCGTCGAAAAGGAACCGCTTTCCGCTTCAGGCGATGGCGATCCGGGTTTTTTCGAGCTTCCTGTAGTCGAAGATACAAATAAGAACAAACAAGGCAAACGTCCGGAGTGGCTGCGTGTGAAGCTGCCGCAGGGGGAGACGTTCAAAAAGGTACGCAGCATTATCGATGAGCATGACCTGCATACGGTGTGCGAAAGTGCCAACTGTCCGAATATGGGTGAGTGCTGGAGTGCTGGCACCGCTACGTTCATGATTCTGGGCAACATTTGCACGCGCTCATGCGGCTTTTGCGCCATCAAAACGGGGCGTCCGCAAGACGGACTCGACTGGGATGAGCCGCGCCGCGTGGCCGAGGCCGCTGATCTCATGGGGGTGCAGCATGCGGTAGTAACCAGCGTAAACCGTGACGAGCGCGAAGACGGCGGTGCACCTATCTTTGCGGCCACCATCGAGCGACTGCACGATCTGGGTTGCACGGTCGAGGTGCTTACGCCCGACTTCCGCGGTATTCGCGAAGCCTGCCAGACTGTGTTTGATGCACGTCCCGACATCTTCAATCACAACATGGAGACGGTGCCCCGGCTGTACCGGCGTGTCCGTCCGCAAGCCGACTACCAGCGCTCGCTTGACGTGCTCGAATGGGCTAAAGAAGATGGGCTGCGTACCAAAAGTGGCATTATGGTCGGCCTAGGCGAAAAGCCCGAAGAGGTGCTCGAACTCATGGACGACTTCGTCGAGATCGGGCTCGATGTGATGACTATTGGGCAGTACATGCAGCCTACCAAGATGCATTTACCCGTTGAGGACTGGGTTGAGCCTGAAACCTTTGCCTGGTACAAAGAGGTGGGCGAGGCGAAGGGCATTGAGCACGTTGAAAGCAGCCCACTCACCCGGTCGTCGTATCACGCTGAAAAGCACGTGTAACGTTCTACAACTGGCCGTTTTGCCATGCCCGCTACTGCTCCGCCGGTCTCAAAACCGACGCCGCTCCGCTTTACGGTGAGTGACTATCACCGGATGGCGGAGGCGGGGGTGCTTGGCGCAG
>CAZZCI010000372.1:0-2748 GCA_964653015.1 uncultured Rhodothermales bacterium | reverse complement strand
AACGTCGTCGAAGACTACGATAGTGTGTTCGGACGTACCGCACCGGATGTACCGCTTGGTATTTCGCTCTGGACCGACTCCACCGAAACAGGGACGCAGTCCAAAGCCGACTTCGGCGCACTGTACCTGCTCCCCCCAATTCAGCGTCGATAGGTACCGTGTACGGGATGGAGACTATCCATTCCCAGCCAACTGAAACTACGCCTCCCCCCCTTTTTCAGCTTCACCAATGAGCCGACTTTTTCAAGCCCTTCGTCCATTCATTTACTGCGTTGTGCACTATGCAGGGTGGGTCTTAGCTGCCGCTGTGTTGTTCTCAGCTGTAGGATTCTTCTTCGCGCAAAACCTGCGCATCGACACCGACTTCTCCAAGCTTATTCCGGAGGATTACGAGAGCGTACAGGCGCTGGAACGGCTGCGTGATAACGTGGGAGGCGAAAGCGATGTGGCTGTGGGGATTCAAAGTCCCTCGTTCGAGGCCAACAAGGCGTTTGCCGAAGCGCTTATTCCACGAGCACTTGAGATGCAGCGTCGTGATGCAGACGGGCCCTATTTGTCGCGGGCCGAGTTTCGGCGCGAAGTCGACTTTTTGAAAGACAATGCCCTCTATTTTGCATCGCATGAGGAATTGGACCGGGTTGAGGACTTTCTCGACGCGACGATCGAAGAGGCAGCCCTTCAAGCCAATCCGTTCTACTTCGATATCGAAGAGGATGAAGACGATCTGGATGCCGACGATGAGGCAGCGGCATTGCAAGACATGTATGACCGTCTCATCGGTACCGAATATCCGGTTTCAGAGGATAGTACCACCATGGTGGTGCGCTTTTACCCAACAAGCACCAGCACCGATGTCGGGTTCATCCGCGACCTGTACGACGACTTGGAAGCGCTCGTCGATGAGATGGATGCAGCCGGGTATCATGCAGAGATGGAGGTTACGCTAGCGGGACGACTGTACCGACAGATGACGGAAATCACCACTATCCAAACCGATGTGGCTTCGTCGTTTGGCGTGGGAGTAGGGGTGCTGCTCATTTTTGTGATGCTGTACTTCATGTACAAGTCGTACAGTGCCCGTGTGGGACGTACGCTCAACCGACGTGTGCTCATCAGCGAGATGCTCCGCGCGCCCATCATGGCTATGGTCATTGGGCTGCCCCTTGCGATGAGCTTGCTCTGGACAGGGGGCGTTGCGTATCTGCTTTTTGATACGCTGAACCTGATGACGTCAACGCTAGGCCTCGTACTTTTCGGGTTGGGTATTGACTTTGGTATCCACTTTTATGGACGCTACTCTGAAGAACGAGGCGGCGGTGCGCGCATCTCTGAAGCCGTCGAAACAACGTTTACCAGCACCGGCCAGGCCATTACTATTGGAGCACTAACTACCGCGTCGGCACTCTTTGTGTTGGCCGTGGCCGACTTCCGTGGGTTTAGTGAGTTCGGAATTATTGCCGGCATTGGGGTGCTCTTTGCACTGCTCGCTATGACGGTTGTCATGCCGGCGCTGCTCACCGTGTTAGAGCGCACCTCATTGATCGATCTGCGGAGCCGCACCCAGTCGGCTCAAGATGTGGTTGATGTACAGGAGCGGCGCTATCCATGGGCCGGGCGCATTGTTGGGGCAAGCATCATTGCGGTGGTGCTTTCCATCGTGCTGCTTCCGCAGGCGCAGTTCAATTATGATTTTGGTTCGCTCGAACCCGAGTATACCGAATATGAGGAGCGCGCCCAGGTTATCAATCGCGCCGACAGTGGCGTAGACGACGGGCGCCGCAACCCGGCATACATTGTGGCGGATACTCAAGACGATGTGCCTCGCATTGTGGATGCCGTCCGTGAAAAAGCGGAAGCGGAGTCGTCCACCATTCTGGCGGTTGAAAGCTTGCAAGAACGCTTTCCGCTTGATGAAGCCGCGCAGCAGGAGCGCCTTGCCCGCATTGCCTCTATCCGGCAAACGGCCAATGAAAATCAGTACCTGCGCGATGATACCTCCGAAGACATGGAGCAACTCCGGCGCGCTGCGCAAACCACCGAGCCAATCAGTCTGGATGCAGTACCAGACTTTTTGCGCGATCAGTTCACCACCCGCGATGGCGAGTTGGGCCGTTTCGTGATGGTATATCCCTCGGTTGGGCTTTCCGATGGACGTAACTCCATCGCCTTTGCTAATGAGATTGGCCGCGTTGAACTCGATGACGGAACGGTGTATCATGCGGGATCGACCTCTCTTGTCGCCGCCGATATGCTTCAGCTTATGCAAGCAGAAGCCCCGTATATGGTCGCCGCGACGTTTCTCATCGTGATGCTGCTCATGTACGTCAACTTTGGGGCGATCCGTTGGGCTGCGCTGGCCATCATTCCGTTGGTCGTCGGCGTGCTGTGGATGCTTCTGGTTATGTATCTCTTTGATCTGCGCCTCAACTTCTACAACATGGTGGTGCTCCCCGCCGTGCTGGGCATTGGCAACGACGCCGGAGTGCACCTGGTGCATCGATATCGGGAAGAGGGATTCGGAAGTATCTGGCCGGTCCTGCGCTCAACGGGCGAGCACGTAACCATTGGATCGCTCACCACAATAATCGGCTTTGGCGGACTGCTTCTAAGTTTTCATCCGGGGCTGCGCTCTATCGGGCTGCTCGCGGTGGTTGGCATCGGAGCGACATTGCTTGCAGCGGTGACGTTTCTGCCCGCGCTCTGGCAATGGCTTGAGGATGAAGGCAAGCTATGGACAGATGATGACCG
>CAZZCI010000371.1:0-2752 GCA_964653015.1 uncultured Rhodothermales bacterium | reverse complement strand
AGCGGCGCTTCCCGGCGAGGCGCGTCCGCTTTTCTACAACCCCGCGCATCTGGCCGAACTCCCCACACGCATCACCGCGTTTCAGTTTCACGGGGGCGGCAGCGGACACCTGGCCGACCAACTCCGGCTGCTTCGGGGACCCATCAACCGGCAGCAGATTCAGCGTCCGGGCACCAACCTCGACAACTGGCGCACGATCCGCGACTCCACGCAGATCGTGGGGCCGCGCCCGTCAATGGCGGATATCTCGCTGGCGCTGCCGTCGTTCATCTACCGGCAGGGACCGTTTGGCGTGAGCGCGGGGGCGTTTGTGCACTCGGCTGTCGACCAGCGCTTTGGATCGGGCGGGGCCGGGTTTCCGAGCATCGATGTGCATAGCCGCACGGATGCGCTGCTGCTTACGGCGGTGGGATACGACGCCTCGCGATGGGTCGACGGGCTGTCGGTGGGCCTCACCACCAAGTTCACGCAGCGCTACCTGAGCCACATCAACGCGCCGGTTGGCCAGCTCCCCGACGGCGAGAACGTCCCGCTCACCGGGGCCAGTCCAATGATCGACCGAGCCTTCATCTTTAGCATCGATCAGCAGCAAAGCCCGGTTTGGGCCGCCCATGCGGTCGGACTGGATGTTGGTCTGCATTATACGATACCCTGGTACGAGGGGCCCGGAACCGTCACGGTGGCGGGGGCTGCCTTTGATATGCTGACCTCCAGGTTCTCCTATACGCTCCATGACGAGGCGCCCCCGCTGCCCGTGTTAAGCAGTCTGCTGCCCGATCAAACGCCGTACGTGGCGCAGGGCAATCTGGAGGTGCCCGACACGCTCCCCGAGGCCGATCGTTTTGACCTTCATCCTTCGTATCGGGTGGGGGCAGCGTACACGCTCGATGCGCTCGGGCCGCTTGACAATCTGGCGGTGGCGCTCGATTATCAGGGATACCGCCAGCCCGCCTTCAAGCAGGTGTTTCCGGCTCAGCTTCACCTGGGTGCGCAAGCGCAGTACGATATTTTGATTGGACGGGTGGGTCTCAATCAGGGCTATGTGACGTTTGGCGCGGGGCTGCGCATGGGGCATATTCATGTGGATTATGCGTTCTACGGACGTGAAGAGGGGCGCGTCCCCGGCGAAACGTACAACTATGTGAACAATATTCAGGTCGCCTTGCGGTTCTAACTGCACCCGTTCTGTCTACACCCCGCCGACAGCCTATGACTGACGCATCGTATCCGGTTCGCGTGCACGACGGATCGGTCTGGCACACGCTGCATGTGGCGCCGGGCACGAATCTGCGTGAGGCGTTGCTGCAGCACGATCTGTCGCCCTACACCGCAATCACGCAGTACGCCAACTGCGGGGGGCGCGGGCTGTGTGCGACGTGTGGGGTGTGGATCGAAGACGCGATGCCGCCCACGCATTGGCACGACCAACTGGCAGCGCGGTACGGATATCCGCGACTGTCGTGCCAGATCGTGGTGGACCGTCCGCTAACGGTTCGGCTGCTGCCCGACAAGCGCATCTGGGGGCGTCGCGATCCGAACGCGGCGACGGGGTAGCGGTATAGATCATGCGCTTATGTTTCTCTTTTTGTGATGTGCTTACCATGACCAATCCTTCGGTGGCTCCCCCCGACTCGCAAATTCGCCTAGCCGCGTACACCGATGTGTTCGACCGCATCGAGGCTCTGCTCGACGGCGAAACCGACTGGATCGCGGCGATGGCGACGGTGGCGTGCGAATTGCACCACACGTTCGACTATTACGACTGGACGGGCTTCTATCGTGCGGTCTCCGACGATCTGCTTGTGGTGGGTCCGTATCAGGGCACGCACGGCTGTCTGCGCATCCCGTTTGACCGGGGGGTATGCGGCGCTGCAGCACGCACCCGCGAAACGCAGTTCGTGCCTGATGTGGAGGAAGCCGACGATCACATCGCCTGCTCGTCCTCAACGCGCTCGGAGGTGGTGGTGCCCGTGCTAACGCCCGACGATACGCTGCTTGCTGTTCTGGATATCGACTCCGACACGCTGGATGCGTTTACGCATGTCGATCAGGAGATGCTGGAGCGGCTGTGTGAGCGCCTGGGCGCACAGTTCGCCGATACGGCTCAGCGATAGACCGATACTTGCTGGGGGCGCCCCACTTCGATCTGGGGCGTGCCCTCGTGCATGCGTATGATGCCGCGCACGCAAATATCGGCGTTGCGGTACATCCGCTCGGGCGCTTCGGGCCACAGGTGCCGGTTGTCGCCCCAGATGACGGTGGTAAACGGCTGATCGGGGTAGCTGCCGCCCATATTGATGAAGGTAGGCGACCCGCCGATGCGTTCCTGGTATGAGGTATTGGTGACGGATCCGCACACTTCGGCGTGGGTGCCCACATGCTCGTTCGCCTCGGTGGCATCTACTGTTACCGACGGTTCGCCGCTGGTTGTGCTATCGGGCTGAAGCACGCGTGAGAGGATGAGACCGACCAGCAGCACGGCTGTAAGGCCCACAAACAGCGATTTCCATTCAGAGAGGCGTTGCAGCACAGCACGAACACCGGTTGATGACAGCAAAGCAAACGCCCGTACCGCACACGATACGAGCGTTGTTCATACGCTGGATGGACTAGAACGTTTGCGGGCACGCCGATTGCGGGGAGATTCTTCGCTCTCGTGCGGATATGCCTGCCAGTCCCCAATCTCTGCTACCGGGTTCGTTGCGTCGGATTGGCACGTTGGACGCAGAGCGTCCATTCGTCCGTCGCGACG
>CAZZCI010000370.1:0-2761 GCA_964653015.1 uncultured Rhodothermales bacterium | reverse complement strand
ATGAGCAGTTCGGGACGGTCGAACGTGCGGATGATGTGCGAGTCGCCAAAAATGGTGGCGTTCAGTTCCCGGATCAGCGGAATCTGGCTTTGGGGCACAGGCGCAATGTGCAGGTCGGATGAGGCAGCAGGCATGAAGCTGTGGGGATGCGCAGAAGGGCATTCAAAACGGTAGGTCGTCGTCGGACGAGGCGGTATCGGTATCCGGTGGGGGGAGCGAGGTGGGGGCGTCAGGTGTTTCATCGGGGGGCGCTTCGACCAACTCGACCGGTTCAAGCAGCGATTCGGGAAGCGCCTTCAAGAAACGGCTGGGTTTGGTCATGGTGGGGCCGTAGGTGCGGTTGGGCTGCATCATGGGATACGAAATAAAGAGTTGCTCCTCGGCACGGGTTACGGCTACGTAGAGAAGCCGTCGCTCTTCATCGAGTCCGCCCGGCTCATTGAGCGCATAGCGCGAGGGGAGCACGCCGTCGAGCGCGCGAATCAGAAACACGGTATTGAACTCAAGTCCTTTGGCCGAGTGGATGGTGGAGAGCACCAGTGGCGGCTCGTCGGTGTCGGCAGCGTCGTGCTCGGCCACCGACCGCTCTACCGGATCGAGCGCCAGGTCGGCCAGAAAGCGGCTTCGCTCGCTGTAGCTGGCGGCCAGATGCTGCAACTGGTCGAGGTCATCGGCTCGGTCGGGGTGGTCGTCGGGGTAGGCGGCTTCGAAGAGCGGACGATAATACGTGCACACGGCCTCCACCTGCTCGGGTAGCGGGGCATTGTCGGGATGCACGGTGCGGAGCATGCGCATCAGATGTTGCAGCGTGTCGTGGTAGCGTCCAGTGAACGGCCCGTGGTCGTCAACAACGAAGGCGTCGTGCTCGTCTTGGGTCAGCCAGGCGATGAGGTCGTCTGCCGTCTTCGGACCGATGCCGCGAATTAGCTTCAGGATGCGGGTCCAGGCGGCGGCATCGTCGGGGTTTTCGGCGACCCGCAGATGCGCCAGTATGTCTTTGATGTGCGCGGCCTCGTTGAGCTTTGTGCCGCCGTACTTCACGTACGGAATGTTGCGCTGGTTGAGCGCAGCCTCTACGTCGTAGGCGGCGCGGCTGCTGCGAAAGAGCACGGCTTGCTCATCCAATGGAATACCCTGCTCGCGGAGTTGCAGCACCACCTGGGCGACGAATCGAGCTTCCGTGGCGGCATCCGGGGCGGGCACAATGGCGGGGCGGTCGCCCTGGGCCTGCTTCGTGAAAAGGGTTTTGTCGTAGGAGCGCTCGGCATCGGCAATGATGCGGTTGGCCAGATCCAGGATGGGTTGGGTAGAGCGGTAGTTCTGCTCCAGCTTACGGACGCGGGCGTCGGGGTAGATCTCAGGAAAGCGAAAGATATTGCGGAAGTCGGCGCCCCGAAAGCGGTAGATGCTCTGCGCATCATCCCCCACGGCGGTGACGTTGCCGTGCACCGAAGCAAACTGCTGCACCAGCGCCGCCTGCAGTGGGTTGGTGTCCTGGTATTCATCGACAAGCACATGGCGGCAGCGGGCAGCCACGCGCTGGCGCACGGCCTCGTTGGTGGCCAGCAGCGTGTGCGTGCGATGCAGCAGGTCGTCGAAGTCGAGCATGTGGTGCGCCTGCTTGTAGTCCTGGTACGCTGCGTGCAGCTCGTGCAGGTCGTCGTGCAGGTGCGTGAACTGCGGATACCGATCATCCAGCACCTTCTGCAGCGCGCGGTCTCGGTTGATGGTATCCGAGAACATGCCGTACAACGTCTTCTTTTGGGGGAAGCGCTCATCACGATCGGTGTAGCCGCCGCGAGTGCGCAGCACCGAGAGCACATCGGCGGCGTCGGCGGCATCGAGCAGCGTAAACGAGCGAGGCAGGTTCAGCGCGTTGGCATGTTCGCGCAGCAGGTCGAGACAAAAGCTGTGGAACGTGCCGCCCCGCACGTGTTTGCAGCGACCGTCGACCAGGGCGGTGGCGCGCTGCATCATATCGCGGGCCGCGCGGCGCGTAAACGTGAGCAACACCAGGTTTTCCGGAGGGATGCCCGTCTCTACCAGATACGCCAGGCGGTACACGAGCATGCGTGTTTTGCCGGTGCCTGCGCCCGCAATGACAAGTAGCGCTCCAGGGTCGGCGGTGGCTGCCGCATATTGCTGCTCGTTGAGTTCTTCGCGGTACGGCACGGTAAGGTGCTCGGGTGTGTCGTGGCCAGAGGCGTCGGAATGCAGAACAATGCGGCGGGCCATGAGCAAGCAGAGGGGTAAGCGACAAACATTGTGACATTCGATGCAACAACAGGAAACAGCCTACGGTATAGGCAGCCGCACGCTGTACGCATGGATCCAGGTGTATAGATCCAGCAAACGCATCGAGCCGGGGGCATCGGATACCGAACGATGCGCAAGGGTGATCCCGGCGGTGCACAAGGGTACGGCGTCTATCACGGCTTCCACAAAAATCGACCCAGGACGGTAGACATTGGTGCCGGTCCTGTGTAGGTTACGCATCAACTCGTTGGTTGCATCGAATGGGGTAGAATCGTTTCATGGGTAAAGTCATTGCCGTTGCAAATCAGAAAGGAGGCGTGGGCAAAACCACCTCCGCTATCAACCTAGCCGCCTCGTTGGCAGCCACCGAGTACTCCACGCTGCTGCTCGACATTGACCCACAGGCCAACTGCACCTCGGGGGTGGGCGTGTCTCCAGGCGATTTGAACGCATCGGTGTACGAGGCGCTTACTGCGCAGGTGGATGCGGAGGAAGCGGTGCTCAA
>CAZZCI010000369.1:0-2766 GCA_964653015.1 uncultured Rhodothermales bacterium | reverse complement strand
GCTAACCATGTACACAGCGTTCGGTGACGCTTGCAAAGCCCGGAGCAGGCAGAGTGGAGATGTGTTTCTTACTCCCAAAACTCCATCCAGAAAAGCACAGTCACAATCAGCATGACGATGCTTAAGAACATGTTGGTGGCGGTAATCCACCCCTGCTGGATGGTGGCAAGCTTGTCCTGACACAGTTGATAGGCTCGGTCGTACGTCTGATTGGCGCTGTCGAGCACGATCATCGTGAAGTTGTCCGCGTCGGTGTTGGGCGTGTCAGGGTCGGCAGCGATAACCAGAGCCAGCTCCTTCACATCACGCTCCAAATTGCGCAACTGCGGTTGTAGGCGTCCCAGCTCCATCATCAGTTGCTGTAAACGGCGCCGACTGCGCAAGTTATAGAAAGACGTAGAGCACTCATACGCCTCATGCAACACCTCGTTAAGACGCTCATCCAGAGCCCGTCCGGCCCGAATAAGATGGGCAACCCAGTTCCAATACTCCTCGCGGCTTAAGTCCCAGCCATCCGGATCGTCGAGCACATCGGCCAGCGAGAGCTCCGCCGCACGATCATCCCGGTCTTCGAATGCACTGCGCAAAGCATCGCCTTGCTCGTAGCCATCATCAGAGGAGGAAGGATTCGAATTGGGAGGGCGTAGATCCGTCATATTGCTGCATATTGTTGGAAAACAACCAAGAGGTGTTCTCCTTTACGGCGTATCGCATAGTGCGTTGAAACGACAAGCGACTTTCATGCGACTCTGATCTGAATGCCGGATGTGTGGGCTTCTCCTATCGATCGCGCTGAAACAACCCATAGAGATGCTCTGGAGAGGTGTCGTCGTTGATTTGAGGAGCGGTACTGCTAAGAAGGTCGTGCGCT
This sequence comes from uncultured Rhodothermales bacterium, assembly GCA_964653015.1. Classification (GTDB taxonomy): domain Bacteria; phylum Bacteroidota; class Rhodothermia; order Rhodothermales; family Salinibacteraceae; genus Longimonas. The sequence continues at coordinate 1,895 of CAZZCI010000369.1, read as the reverse complement.
TCACACCGTGCAACCAGTGTGTCGGAGGTTGTGGGCCACGCGTTGGTGCTGGAGGCGTTCGCCGAAGTTGCAGGGGTAATGCCGAGCAGGCCCCATCCGCCGGGCTTGAGTATGCGCTGTACAGCGTCGAAAGCCGGATCGGCAGAGGCCGAGGTGTACACCGCGTCGAGATGAGGCGCCACCACCCAGTCAAAGGCCGAGTCGGGATAATCGTCGAGTGCAGGCGGCGTACACGGCTGCACACATTCCGCCGTATCAGCGGGGTCAGCCATCAGATCGGCGATGGCGGTGCGGGTTGTGCGTACAGCATCTTTGGAAGGGCTGCATGCGTGCACCGGAAACCCCAGCCGTAAGAGCGGAGCTGTGTAGGTGCCATCGGTGCACCCCAGCACCAACACATATCGGTTTGTAGGTATCGAGGCAAGCGTGCGCAGCAGCGCGTCGCGACAAGTCATAAGGCGTTATGCGTCGTTAGCAGCTGCATCTTTGGCGGGCTCCACCTGGTCAACCACGCTCAGGTCCTCGGCCCAGCAGCGTGATTCAGTGACACAGTCACAGTTGGGGCACCGCACATTGCGTTCTTCTACCGAGTAGCGAGGCAGTTCGTCGAGCGGACGCAGCGGGTACTGTCCACTGGGAGCGCCGTCGCCGCCGTGCCGCAGCCTGTTCACATCTACCGGATAATCGAGTTGTGCCATGGTGGACTCGGCCAGCGCCTCAATAAACAGCGGATGGCTGTTGAGCCCAGCGGTCACTTCGTACCGTTCAATGCCAAACTCTTCGGCCTCCTCGCGCACCTCAATGTCGAGTTCGAAGCTGGTTTCTACATGGTCGGTGACGAACGCTACGGGAACGACAAGCACGTTTCTGACACCGTCTTCAGCCAGTTCTTCCAGCTTGTCGGGGGTAGCGGGGGTGAGCCACTTGGCCGGGCCCACCTTGCTCTGGAAAGCTGAATGGAAGGGGTAATCGTGCTCCCGATACTTCATGAGTTTGTCTACGGTGGAGTGCACCAGGCAGCAGTAGGGATCCCGACGCTCTTTCATTTCGCGGAGCGGCGTGCCGTGGGCGCTAAAGAGCAGATGCACCGACTCGCGCTCCTCGGCTGAAAAGCGCTGCAACCCCTCATCAATGCGCTCGGAAAGAGCACGAATGTACTTTGGATTGGTGGCATACTCAAAGACCGTCGTAGTGGGATACTCTGGCAGGGTCCCCTCCTCTTCGAGCGCTTTCCAATAGACAAGCGACGACCCCGTTGTGGTCTTAGAGTACTGCGGATAGAGCGGCAGCAGCACGACTTTGTCAACGCCATCTTCTTTCATCTCGCGGATGGCGTCTTCGCTAAACGGCTTCCAGTACCGCATCGCGATGTACGTCTTGAAATCCACTCCGGCGGCCTGGCCGTAGTGCCGATTCAGATGCGTACGTAGGGCTTTCGACTGCTCGCGCGTAAGACGATTGATCGGTGAACCGCCCCCAATCATCTCGTAGTCTTCCTCTACAAACTCCGACCGGCGCGATGCGATGAGTTTACACAACCAATCGCGAACGAAGGTCTGCCCAATCAACGGAATGTCGATGATAGCCGGGTCCATGAACAGGTTGTAGAGAAAGGGCTCTACATCTTCCAGGGTGTCTGGACCGCCCAAGTTCATGAGCACAACTCCAACCGTGTCGCCTTTTTCGATGGGCAGCGGACGGCTTGGGAAGTATGTACCGCGGATGATCCGTTTGTCGTACTCGTAGACGCTAAGAAATTCGCGGGGCGTCATAAAAATCAGGGACCTGTACGCAGAGGGAAATTTCAAGAATGCCGCTCTATTTATGCGCCGATTTTGGTTTTTCAGTTCCTTTCAGGCGTTGAACTTTCGCCTAATCAATGCATGCCGCTGCCT
>CAZZCI010000368.1:0-2787 GCA_964653015.1 uncultured Rhodothermales bacterium | reverse complement strand
TTGCCGACTTTGCCGTAGATGTCGGGTCGCTTGGCCGGGTCGAAGCCGTAGAGCGTGACGCTATCGAACGCCGTGGAGAGGCGGTTCGCAGGCGCATCCGACGATACCAGATGGAAGCGACGGTTGGTGCGCTCCGGGCTGCCCTCGCCCGCAAACATGCGCGTGGGGTCTTCGCCCTCGCGCTTGAACGGGTACACGCCTGCCGTGAAGGGAAAATAGCCGGGCAGATTTTCGAGGAGGGCAAAGCGGAGCTGCTCGCCCGGCGCATCGGTTTTAGGGAGGGCGACGCGCGGGATTTTGGTGCCCGAGAGGCTCTCGCGGTAGAGCGGCACGGTGATGTCGCGCCCGCGCACCGTGTACGTAAACTCCTCTTGTTGATACGCTTCTTTCAGGTCATCCCACTGATCGAGGATGTCTTTGCACCGCGCATCGAGCTTGGCCCACCAGTGCTGCATCATCGCATCCAACCGACCGGCGAGTTGCTCCTGATCTTCGGGCGCCCAGTCGTCGACCTGTTCGCGTGCGCCTTTGGCTTCGCCCCACTTGCGGGCATACTCCACTTGCTGCTCGGCCCACTGGCGGTAATCCTGGCACGTCTCCGCAATCTCGCCCAGGTAGCGTTGCCGGTTGGGCGGGATGATGGCGACATCGGCAGGCTCCGGCTCGGGCGTGTCCTCCCAACTGTAGAGCTTAGAACGGCGGTCGAAGTCGAACGCCTCGTTGAGACGATCGACCAGCGCCAGGTAGAGCCGCGTGACGCCCGGATCGCCAAAGTGGGACGCCATGGTCGGATAGACCGGCATCTCATTGGGCGATTCGTCGAAGCGCATGCGGTTACGTTGCACCTGCTTGCGCACGTCGCGGAGGGCGTCTCGGCTGCCGCGCTTCTCGTACTTGTTGAGCGCCACCATATCCGCCAGATCGAGCATCCCGATCTTTTCAAGCTGCGTGGGCGCGCCGAAATCGTGGGTCATCACGTAGAGCGAGAGGTCGGTCAAATCCACGATCTCCGTATCGCTCTGCCCGATGCCCGCGGTTTCGAGGATGATGAGGTCGTATCCCGCCGCCCGGCAGACATCCATTGCATCCTGCAGCGCCTGGCTGGTAGAGCGGTTGGCTTGTCGCGTCGCAAAGGAGCGCATGTAGACGCGCTCGGCGGTCCCCTCACCGTAGATCGCGTTCATGCGGATGCGATCGCCCAGCAGTGCGCCCCCGGTGCGGCGACGCGTTGGGTCGACCGACAGCACGGCAATCGACACGTCGTCGAAGTCGTTCAGGAAGCGGCGGATGAGCTCATCGGTGAGCGTGGATTTCCCGGCGCCGCCCGTGCCGGTAATGCCCAGAGCTGGGGCCTTCGATTTTAGATTTTGGATTTTGGAGGCTTGCTGTTCTGTGGTGTGTGGCGCCCCATCGCCGCTTGCGGGCTGCTCGCCGCCGATCTGCACTTCTTGCGCGTCTGTAGGTTCAGCACCTGCACGAGCCGTTGCGGGCAGCTTGAGGGTCGCAGGCTCGCCCATCTCGGTTTTCGAGAGGCTGCGCGCAATAACGCGAGCATCTTTCGGCGAGGGCGAATCCGAAATCCCAAATCCCAAATCCAAAATCGGAACGTCGCACGCCTGCACCATCTGGTTGATCATGCCCTGCAGTCCAAGGCGCATGCCATCTTCCGGTGAAAAGATCTTGGCGATGCCGTAGGCCTCCAGCTCCGCAATCTCTTCTTCGACGATGACGCCCCCGCCGCCGCCATAAATCTTGATGTGGCCTGCACCCTGCTCCTCCAGCAGGTCATGCATGTACTTGAAGTACTCCATGTGTCCGCCCTGGTAGCTGGAGACGGCTATGCCCTGCGCATCCTCTTGGATGGCGGTATCCACAATCTCCTGCACGGATCGGTTGTGTCCGAGGTGGATCACCTCTACACCGGTGGCTTGCAAGATGCGCCGCATGATGTTGATGGCAGCATCGTGGCCGTCGAACAGGCTCGTGGCTGTGACAAAGCGAACAGGATGCTCGGGGGAATAACGCTCGTCGGACATGGGGGAAGCCGGGCTACATAAAGCGGACATACGAATGGTGGAAGCGCTTCTAAAAACGGTGCCGGGCCTATTTTGTTTGTTGGGTTTTTGGTGGAGGCCCTGCCGCGCGTCTGCCTTTGCCTCTTCAAATGTAATGCAGATTCCCTTTGCCCTATACTCTTGTTCGACCTGATCGGATGCGGCGTACTGCGTATATGCCCACTCCGAGAAGCAAGGCCAGTGCAACCAGGGGCGCAACCAGGGCGAGCACCGTGAGGACAAGCGCTCCCCCTGCCTCGCCAGTAGATACCAACGGATTGCCGAGGCCGCCGGTCGTTGCACTGCTGGTGCCACGCAACAAAACGGTGCTGCCCTGCACAACGCCTGCTGAGCCCCCTCCGGCGACCAGCGCCAAGGCCCATTGCATGAAGGGCGACGTATCCCCCAGTGTGGAGGCAGTGAGGAGCGTCCCCGCAGCAATGGCAAGCGGAGAAGCGACCGTGTCCAGCAGATTGTCTATCCACGGAATGTAGTAGGCCCCAATTTCGATGAGTGCTGCGGTTCCCAGTGCAGCAGTGGCAATGGGCGTACCCATCCAGTCGAAGCCGTCTGCCAGCGGGACATATCCCGACAATGCGGCCAGATTGACGCCAAGCGGCGGGATAAACACGCGGAGACCAGCTGCTGCGCTCAACCCAATCCCCACAGCTACAGCCAGCGCAGTTTCGATTGGAGTCATGGTAGATGCATCATTAGGAGTCAGCGGGAGGTG
>CAZZCI010000367.1:0-2804 GCA_964653015.1 uncultured Rhodothermales bacterium | reverse complement strand
CTGAACGCGGTATTGGATATCGAAGAACGCGGCACAGGCGAAGCAACGGTGACCGTAACGCTCGAAAATACACTTGATGGCGAGGAGTACGCCGTGCACGCCCACGACATGGCAGATCCGGACGACACCCCCAACAACACACCGTACGATGAGTCGCCCAATGGCGATGTGTTTGCACAAGCGATTGCGGGTAACGGCGGAACGGCCAGTCAGTCGTTTGAATCGGATATGATGTACACGGACCTGGTAGAAGACTACGAAGCCTTTCTCGTAGTACACGACCCCACCCAGGAGTTGAGCACGGTTGATCTGTCGACCTACCTGGTACTTGGCATATTTGGAGAGTCGCTACAGGCAGGCGATTCGAATCTGAACGAAGTAACCATTACGCTCGGTAACGATGGAGCCAGCGCCTATTTTGCGAGCAGTGTAGAGGGCGCTGATGCCGAAGATGTTGTTGAACTCAACGAAAACAATGCGCCCATAACGCTGGAGAAGGGCACGCGGTACACAGTTGTCATCGAAAGTGGCGGTTCGCATCCGTTCGTGATCGATGACGGGGCCGGCACCGATTTGCTGAAGCATGACGGAGAGGGTTCGTTTGCAAGCGATGACGCGGTGAATCTTGCCACGGATGGAAATGGCGGATTTTCCTTCACCCTGACCGAAGCGCTGGCAAGCGAGATAGCCGAATACTACTGCAACTTCCACGGATCGATGCGTGGAGAGATCGGCATCTCTGTTTAGCAGTCAGCTTGAAGTAAACCCACACTACAACAGGAAGAGGCTCTCCATAATGGGGGAGCCTCTTTTTTGTGGGGGTACCTTTTACATAGATACCAATAGCAGTACGACGATAAAGGCCTGTTTGATTTCTTGCTTTTGGGCCCCAGGAGTACGTCCACTCTGCGGTGGATGGGCTCCCAGCGGTTGTACATGCTTAGCGTGTTTCAACGGCCGCCCGGGATATCCGCTTCGCTCCTGATCCCGGGCTACAGAACGGCGCGATGTGAACAACCCCATAGCCGGGGACCGCTTGCGTCCCCGGCGATCTGTGGCACGTCGCTAAACACGTACCAGCGGTTCCGCTGGATGGGCAACGATCCACCATCGTGGGGCTCGTTTCGGTCCGGCGGCGCTTCCTTTTGCCATCAAGCCAAAACAGACTCGCAGGCTATATTTTATCGGAGAGGGTAGACCGAAGAAAGATGCCAACGCAGGTTCTTAACCCTGCACTGTGGGCTATGCCTGCTCGCCAAGCAAGAACATATCGCCAGTAGGTTGGGGCATTCCGCCCTCAGGCTCAAGGGTTACCGCAAACGCGTTGGCCTCGGGGGAGGGGGCAGCGTCTAAGGCATCCACCTTAAAAAAGAGATCGCGCGACGACTCGTCAAAATTGAATACCCCGGCTGAAATAGGCGATTCCTCTTCTTTGATCAGCCACAGCTGGTAGTCTTTGTCGGCAGGAGGAGGCGGAAGGTTGGCCATTTGTAGAATAGCACGTCGCTCGTCAGGAGCCCACACAATTTTTCCATAGCCGTCTGGGCTTGGCTCCAGGCCACCCATATTGATCAAACGGGCCTCACGGGCTGCGAGCACGCTGAGCAACTCGTTGCGCTGATCGAGTTCGGTTTCGAGTTGCGTGATTGTGGCTTGCTGGCTATCAACCGTTTCATTTAGGTTCAGGGTCAGAAAGGTGAGCCCAACAGAAACAAGCAGCAAGAGAGCGGTTGCAACCTGGTAGCCCCAGGCAGGAAGGACCGACGTCCGACGAACGGGGCTCCGGTCGCGGGCTCGTGCGGGACGCTCTTCAGAGCGAGACGCGGCTGTAGGCTGCTCGCCCGATGCCTGAATGGATGAAAAGATACGCGCTTCCACATCCTCAGAGGGAGACGCCGGCTGCGTTGCCAGGGCCAGGTCGTCGCGTATGGATAGCATGTCACGGTAGAGCGCCTCCTGTTCGGGGGAGGCGTCCGACAGCATCTCTTCGAATTGCTTCTCCTCATCTGGACTCAAGCTGCCCAGCACGTATCCTGCACAGAGCGATTCGAAGTCAGTATGTGTATTCTGGTCATTCATAAATTAGTCCTCCAGGGTCAGTATCTCGCGCAGTTTGATCATGCCCTGGCGCGTGCGATATTTAACCGTGCCTAGTGGAGTCTGCGTTCGCTCTGCAATTTCAGATTGGCTAAGGCCCTCAAAGTAGGCAATATAGAGCACCTTGCGTTCTTTCTCGGGCAACTGCTTCAGTGCGTTGCGGAGCCGGTTCGCGCGGTCTGTAAGTTCTGTATGTTCGAGCGGACTGTCTTCCGCATTCACCGGTACCATGGTGAAATCGTCGATAACGTAATCCTGCCGCTCCTGGTTTTTGTACACCTTCGAGCGCGTGCGGTCGATGGCCTTGTTACGTGCAAGGGTGACGATAAAACTATACGGCTTGCCCCGGTCGGGGTTAAACTGGTCCGCTCTTTCCCAGACCTGCGTAAACACCTCCTGCAGGCAGTCTTCGGCCTCCTCGCGATTATTCAAAATCGACAAAATGAGTCCAAATACCAGATCTTTGTACGTTCGATACAACCGTCGTAACGCCTCCTCGTCGCCCTCTTGAATGCGGCGCATCCATTTGGCTTCTTGCGCCCTGGAATACGTTGCCATTCCAAGAAGGGCAGTCAGCAACAAAAGAAGGAGAACGACTTGCATACGAATACGAAGAAAAGAAACAAATGGATGGGCACCGGGCCCAAAACGTGTGTTGATGCCAATGAGCATTCAGAATAGGAAGGATGACGGTGATCTGCAACCGT
>CAZZCI010000366.1:0-2820 GCA_964653015.1 uncultured Rhodothermales bacterium | reverse complement strand
TCTGATGCTCAAACGCGCACTGGCTCAAGAAGCGCTTGAAGATGATGCCGGTTGCCTCGGCATCGCCCAGCGCCCGGTGTCGCCCGTTGACGTTCACGTTGTAGAACGAGGAAAGGGCCGACAGTCCGCGGGATTTGAGTCCGGGCAAAAGCCGCCGAGCCAGCTTCAGGGAGCACAGCATGCGATTGGCAAGCGGATCGTGGTCGAGCGCCGCCAGCTCCGCATTCAAAAACCGCTTGTCGAACGACAGGTTATGCGCCACCAGTACGCCATCGCCCAGAAAGTCGAGATACTCAGGCATCACCTCGTTCATGAGCGGCGCCTCCATCACCATGGGCGTGTTGATGCCCGTAAGCCGCTGAATGTTTTTGGGAACGGTGCGTTCGGGGTTGACGAGCGACTGGAACCGGTCAATGATTTCGCCATCCTGAACCTTCACGGCTCCGATCTCGATAATGCGGTCGCGGCCTTCTTTGGGTCCGGTGGTTTCGGTATCGGTGACGACAAACGGGGTGGCGTCGAGCGAGGGCATGATAGGCACACGTAAACAACGATGAGCAATCGGGGGGGGCAAAGCCGGAAGCGGTTCGCCTTTTTGCGAAATATTGGCTTCCAACCTGGGCAATGTACTGCTATGTTATGGTGTACGTATCCCCTTTTCTTTCCAGAGATTCCCTAACCGTTATGAAGGTTACCGTTATAGGCGCAGGTGGCAATGTAGGAGCAACTGTTGCCGAATGCGTAGCGCGCAAAGACATGGTTCACGAGGTCGTGATGGTTGACATCAAAGACGGCGTGCCACAAGGCAAAGCCCTCGACCTGTTAGAGTCCGGGCCGATCCATGGTTTCGATACGGTGCTTACCGGCACCACGGAGTACGAGGCCACCGCCGATTCGGAGGTATGCATCATTACTGCAGGACTGCCTCGGAAGCCCGGCATGAGCCGCGATGATCTGCTTGCCAAAAACGCGGCGATTGTAAAGAGCGTAACGGAGCAGTTTGCTCCACACAGCCCCGACGCCAAAATCATTGTGGTGTCTAATCCGCTGGACTTGATGACCTACGTAGCGCATCAGGCCAGTGGCTTTCCGGCCGAGCGCGTGATGGGCATGGCCGGCGTGCTCGACACAGCGCGCTACCGTGCGTTCATCGCCGAGGAGCTCGACGTATCGGTGCGCGATATTCAGGCGCTGCTCATGGGCGGACACGGCGACACGATGGTACCGCTACCGCGCTATACCACCATTGGCGGCATTCCGCTTCCGCAGTTCCTCGACGAAGAAACCATCGACGCCATTGTGGAACGCACCAAAGGCGGGGGCGGCGAAATTGTGGACCTGATGGGCACATCGGCATGGTACGCGCCCGGCGCAGCTGCGGCTGAAATGACCGAAGCCATCATTAAGGATAACAAGCGCGTACTGCCTGTCGCTGCGCACGTTGACGGCGAGTATGGCCTCGAAGGTTTCTTCATTGGCGTGCCTGTAGTGCTGGGCGCCGATGGCATTGAGGAGATCATCGAGGTGGAGCTTACCGACGACGAAGCGGCCTTGCTCGACACCTCTGCCGAGCACGTCCAAGCCAACCTCGACACCCTGCATCGCCTGGAAGAAGAAGGCGAAATTGCATAGCGTTCTCGCACAGTTCATCTGTGTGACTATTTCGCATTGGCACGCGGCTTGTACTCATACCAGCCCCCGTCGGCATGGCTGCACGGCGGGGGTTGTGTCGTTCTCCCCTCTGAACGACATGAGCTGTTCTTCTCACCAACCCTTAGCAGCTTGCCATGCGCTCTGTATCGGTCTCCATTACGGTAGGACTGTTTGCAGTGCTCTTTGGCACATCGTTTGGCATGGGATGCACCGCCGGATACACCCTGGCCGACACGCAGAACGACATCCGCACCTATCACGAGCACGGCCTTGATGACCTCGACGAGCTCGCCGAACGACTGGCACGTGGGTACCGCAAAGACGGCGAAGACGCGGTGCTCTATCATCTCGAAAAGGGCATGCTCTACCATCACCACGGCCAGTGGGATGCCAGTGCCCAACACTTTCAGCAGGCCGAACGAACCATTGAGGCCAACTTTACGCGCAGCATCTCGAAAAACGTACAAGCCCTGTTGGTTAACGACTTGCAACTCGATTATGTGGGCGAGGCATATGAAGACTTTTATTTGAACACACTCAACATTATCAACTACCTGCAGAAAGACGATCTGGAAGGGGCTGCGGTTGAGGCGCGCCGCGTAACCCACAAACTGGAGACCTTTAGCGATCGCCATCAGGGATTGACGGCATCGCTCGTGAATCCTCCTGACAATGAGGAGGTCATCTCGGCGGATACAACGCAGATGATCTTAGAGCAAGCGGATGCCGAACTTGGCGAGGTCAACCTTCATCCCGACCGTATCACGCCCCGCGAAATGACGCAACACACAGCGCTGGGGCGCTTTCTTTCGACCGTGGTGCATGCCAAACAAGGCGATGCGGACGGCGCGCGCATTGAGTATCAGAACCTGCGGAGCGCCCTCGAAGATCAAAGCCAAACGTCGTTCCTCAATCAACTCACTGCTCGCTCGGCCCCCACGCTGGGTCTCTCCAGTTCAGATGCGCTCAAAGATCCCAGCCAGTACAACACACTCATCACCGCCTTCAGTGGGCGCATGCCGGCAAAGGAAGAACGCTCCTTTCGCATCCCGCTTGACCTGGGTGCCGATCCCGTTTCGCTCTATCTAGCGGTTCCCGTGTTGAGCGAATTTGCGTCGCGCGTGAGCGAGGTGCAGGTAACCGTAGCCGGGGAAACGCGCACAATGC
>CAZZCI010000365.1:0-2826 GCA_964653015.1 uncultured Rhodothermales bacterium | reverse complement strand
CGGTGGTACTTCTGCGCGAGGCATCTCCATACCACAAAAGTCACCTGTAACACAAACACTACTGTTCTGTCACACCTGAAGGTTATCAACATTGTCATCGCGAGGAGGGAGCTTGCGACCGACGTGGCGATCTCGTGCTGTTGATTGGGCGGCCGCATCCGGCCTGACAGCAATGAGATTGCGTCGCTCCGCTCGCAATGACAAGGGTGCGGGTTTTCTCGGTACGTTTGGGGGCACATGCATTACCCGAAGATTGAGCTGTGACGCAGCACTACGAGGAAAAGTGGTTTGGGGGTGAGGCGTCGTAGTGGTCGCGCACAAAAGCGATCGTTTCCTTGACGAGCGGTTCAGGAGGCACGGGGGAATCGGCAGCCGGGTCCGCTTCTTTGACCAATGCAATGGTAGTGCGATATTGCTCCAGGTAGGTACGGCACGTTTCGCAGCGTTGAATGTGGCGCTCAAATTGCGCCTGTGTGTCGGGGGCTAGGCTATCATCGAGGTAGGCCTCTAAAAAGCCATTCACCTCTTTACACGTAAGCATCCACTGGCGACGCCAGCGCGTGAGGAACGAAGTCATGAATCAGATGAGTCTGCGGTTTCAGAAGTAAAGTGAGGATTCAGAAGCGCACGGAGCGCCTGGCGAGCGCGGTGTAATCGAACGCGCACTGCGCCGCGACTTATGTCAAGGATCTCAGCCGTTTCTTTGGTCGAGTGCTCCTCCAGGTCGCGCAGCGTAATGATTTCGCGGTACGTATCAGACAATTCGTCGAGGGCATCATGCACCAACTGTTTGCGTTCTGATCGTTCGGCAGTCTGTTCCGGATCCCACGGCTCAAACGAACCGGTGTAGCTGCCAAAGCGAAACGAAGGCTGCAAGCGCTCCATATCGGCCGCTTCCACTGTTTGCGTGCGCGAGTTTTTGCGGAGCCAGCTACGGGCCAGGTTAATTGCAATGCCCGTAACCCACGAGGTAAGCTGCGACTCGCCCCGAAAGGAGTCAAGGCTTTTGTAGGCTTGCAAAAACGTTTCTTGCACCAAACTGCGCGCTGCTGTTTCATTACGCACGTAGCGCATAATGATGCGAAACAGGCGTGGTGTTTCTGCGGCCACCAGCGCCTCGAAGGCCTCCCGGTCGCCGTCTAAAATGGCTTCGGTATCAACACGTTCGTTAGAAGAGGTATCCGGCACAACAAGGGAATGTGGGTGCACGTAAGGATGAATTCGTTACGTCGATTACGTGCAGCCGCTGCAAGGTGCGTTACGCCGTATGCGAAGTGCACCCCGGTCGCGCTATCTTTCATGCGAAGGCCACTGGACAAGCCGCCTGATAACGCCTATACTATGACGTCGGGTCTGCATGCGCATGGCCCGTTTGAGTCGTTCTCTTGATTGATGGTTTCTCTACTGCTCATGCCGCCCCCTCGCCACGAACAAGTTAGCACCTGGTTGCGCACCCGCATTGCCGACGGCACCTACGAGGCCGATGAGCAATTGCCTTCAGAGCATACCCTGTGCGATCAGTTCGATGTGAGTCGGGTGACCGTCCGCCGGGCATTGCAGACCCTTGAAAGCGAGGGGCTCATCTATCGCAAGCAAGGACTGGGGTCGTTCGTGCAAGACCAGCGGATGCGCTCGGGGCTCGTGCGCCTCACTGACTTTGCCGAGGACATGGCGCAGGCTGGTATCGCGGCTGCGTCGCACATCGACTTTCACGAGGAGGTGTCGGTACCCAATGCGGTGGCCACCAAGCTTCACATGGAGCCGGGCACGCCCGTGCGCCGACTCGACCGCACCCGGCTCGGGGATGGCACGCCCGTAGCCTACGACCGCACATGGCTTCCGTTGGAGTATGCTACCCTACTGGATGCGTATGACCTGACCGATCAGACTATCTATCACATCCTAGAAACCGAACACGATGTAGTGGTGCGGCGCGGACGCTATCGCATCGAGGCGGTCAATGCCCCTGAGCACGTTGCTGCTGCCCTCAATGTGTCTACGGCCCAGGCTGTGCTTCTCATCTCGCGGCTCTCACTCGATGGCGATGATGCCCCGATCTATTACCAGCAACGCTACTACCGTACCGATCGCGTAGCGTACGAACTGGAGTTAGAGCGCGGCACCGCTCCCATGCCTCCCACCGCCGGAATGCCGCTACGCGACTTCACCCCCGTGTTCAACGCCCCGCCCGACGCGTCGTAGGCCTCCGCCTGCTTCGTATGAACCCGATGCAAATCGGTGAACTGTACCGTCAGTGTGCGGTACCTACACAGATGCACGTGCTGCAGCGTGCCTGCATGCTTTCGTCCACCAGTATTTCCCTTTTATGTCTAGCGAACGCGATCTTCCGATTACGCCGTACGCCGCCTCGAACATTCAGGTGCTCGAAGGCCTCGAAGCGGTGCGCAAACGTCCGGCCATGTACATTGGCGACGTAGGCGTGCGCGGCCTGCATCATCTGGTGTACGAGGTGCTCGACAACTCCATCGATGAGGCGCTCGCCGGACACTGCGACGATATCGCCGTCATCATTCATGACGACGGCTCCGTATCCGTAAAAGACAACGGACGCGGGATCCCGGTTGAGGAGCATCCTACCGAAAATCGGTCGGCCCTCGAAGTGGTCATGACCGTACTGCACGCCGGCGGCAAGTTCGACAAGGACAGCTACAAAGTGTCGGGGGGACTCCACGGCGTGGGGGTGTCGTGTGTGAATGCCCTTGCGACGCGCTTCGTAGCTACGGTGTGGCGCGATGGCGCGGTGTGGCAACAGAGCTACCGCTGCGGCGTGCCTGAGGGGCCTGTCGCGAAGCTGCGCGAGATGCG
>CAZZCI010000364.1:0-2833 GCA_964653015.1 uncultured Rhodothermales bacterium | reverse complement strand
TCGCTGTCCTTGAGCGTAGACGCACGGGTTTTGAGCTCCGCCAGGTGGCCCTCGGGCAGGCCGTCGTCGGGGAGCACGTTCGAGGCGAGCGTGGCCTCGGCCTCCTCGATGGTAGCCTCGGCTTTCTCCTTCTTCCGCTCGGCCTCGGCTTGTTTGGATTCGAGCGTCTCGACCCGCTCCAGTTCATCGCCCTGCATTTCGGACACCGCCTCGGGAAACCCGTCGATATCGGCTTGGGCTTCCTCATACGCCGTGCGAGCGCGGGCTACGTCCATGGCCTTTTGGAGCGCTGCAGCACGCGTTTCGGCATCACGGGCCTCCTCCAGTTTCTTGCGCAGCCCGTCTAACGCGCGCTGCTTGCTCTGAAGCGCCTGCTGTTCGTCTTCGGCCTCCCGCATGGCCGCGTGGGCTGACTGGACTGCCCGGACGGTGCCGTGACCCGTGGTGCGTGTTGCAATGCCAAAGTCAAGTGCATCCGCGGCGGCGTCGATATCGTATCCGCCAACAGCTTCTTGCAAAATCGCCTGCGCAAACGCGTCAGGATCGCTGCCTTCGGTGGCGGCAATCAGGTCGTGCAGATGCAGGTAGTAACGGCGCTCATGCTCCTTTGGCGGGAGAGACGGCGCAGGGGCCGGTTGGCCGCTTTGCTGATGCGTAATGGCATCGCCGTCGATAGCGGTGCGGCGGGCGGTATCGCCAACGTGGTAGCGGCCGCTGAGGATGGGAACGGCGCTATGCTGCTGAAGCGTGTCGGGCCAGAGCAGTCCGCGCAGCCCGCGGGCCAGTGTCGTTTTGCCCGAGGCGTTGGGCCCATACACGATGTTGATGCCGGGGCTGAGGTCGCCCACCGAAAGTCCGTGCCGGGTGCCATACAGGCGATCGATTTTCACTGCGGTAAAACAGAGGGGATCGAGGCGGTCGTTCATTGAGTCGGCCCGGGTGGTATCGGAATCGGATTGGGTCGTTGGATCCGTAGAAGTTGTATCCATAGAAATAGAAGAAGGCGTTGGGTTCGATATGCAGCGAGCGTGTTGCCGAGTGTGCTGGGGCTTATGCGGATGAGGAGCGCTGTGCAATAAGCTGGTCGAGGAGGCGCAGGCCCTGCTGGATAAGCATGTTGCGCAGCGTGTCTTCGCTGGGATGCTTGTTAGAGGTGGCGCTGTCGCGTTGCAAGACGGTATATCCGCTGGTGTTGTAGATCGTATCAGATGCGCGGGCGGCCTCGCGCAGCAGGCGCTGGGTGTCCTCGTCATGCGGGTCGCCGTTTTGCAGGGCCCGGATGCGCTGGGCGATGACACCGGGTGGGTCGTTGCTCTCGGCAAGCGCTGCAAGGTCGTGGTCGGGCTGTGTATCGAAGTCAACCGTGTCGAGTGATGCGGTAGCGTGCTCGAACGACGGTGCCACGTCGTCGATCATGGCTTGCGTTTGCGTGTCGAGGGTCTGGTGCAGCCGGGTGCGTCCTTCGTAGGTGAGGCGGTACACCACATGATCCAGATTGGGCGTTTCTGTGACGTGCTGCTCCAGGTCTGATTGCAGGGCCTTTAGCGTTTTTGTGTCGATGGAGGAGGGCGTTTCGCATCCCGAAATATCGACCGTGACCTCGGCGTAGCGGAGCGATGCAAGTGGCAACTGCTCGGTGTTGATCTTCCCGGTGGGGGTCACCTCCACAAGATGCGCACCGTGGGGGCCGGTTTCCCCCGGATCGAGCGGCTGCAGTGAGCCGGGATAGAGTTGGAGCTGCCCCCCCTCGCGGTGGGCGTTGGGCGCATGGATATGGCCTAAAAGCCAGGCATCGACCCCGGTGCGAGCCATTGTTGAGTGGGGTACCGGGGCGTAGCGGCTCTCTGACGGACCCGCATCGCAGTGCAGCACGCCGAGGGTGGGCAGGTCGTTTGTATTGAGCAAGGACGGATCGAGTGCATCCAGCGGATTGTCGTGGACATGGCGCCGAGGGAATGACCAGCCGACGAAGCAGAGCGCGGGCGTGCCGTCGCGTTCCAACGTAACGGCCTCCCACGTGCCGCCGCGTCCCAGCACATGCAGGCGCGGATGGTCGAGCGACCGGGCCAGGCGGGGGAAGGTGTCGTGGTCGTGGTTCCCCGCGACGGCGACCACGTCGATGCCTGCATCACTCAACCGGCGCACGCCCTGCTCCAGTGGGCCGTACGCCTCGTAGCGCTTGTTCGCCTGGTCAACCACATCGCCGGTAAGCACAACCGCATCCACGGCTCGGTCGAGGGCCGTGTTCAGGAAACGCTGCCAGACATGCGAGACCGAGAGCGTGTCGTTGTCAAGCGGGATGCGCGAGGGGCGGCGCCCCAGGTGTACGTCGCCGGTGCAGAGGATGCGGAAGGGGTCATCCATAAAAAGAGGGGCTTTATGTGATAGATAATGGCGTAGCTACATGCCCTTTGTGGTAATCACATACATACGCTTAAAGTCGGTGTTGCCTGGATGTCTCCATGGTACATGACAAAAAAATTGCGAGCCTTCATATTCGTCCCGGGCATCAACGCCTTCCCCGATCAGAGGCGTCGATCAAAACCGTTTCAACGGGACGGCTGCCCTGTCACGCTTGATTGTTTCGCGTTTGAGCGCAAAATCCCTCCCCCTACATCCCCCTCCTCGTACGTGTTTAGCGATGGGCCGCAGATCGCCGGGGACGCAAGCGGTCCCCGGCTATGGATTGTACTCACATCGCGCCGTTCTGTAGCCCGGGATCAGAAGCGGAGCGGATATCCCGGGCGGCCAGTGAACCGTGCCAAGCAGATACAGCGTACCGCACAGCCCGTTCTATACATGTCATGCTGAACGCAGTGAAGCATCTCAGCGC
>CAZZCI010000363.1:0-2841 GCA_964653015.1 uncultured Rhodothermales bacterium | reverse complement strand
GCTGGCTAATGGATTCCAGCGGCTGCTGGAGGCCGTCGTCTTCACGCTCCAGTCGTAGCGCTGCATCTTATTGTACGCATCCGCTGTTTTTTGGGTGCGCCTCACATTGCCATTGGAGGCATCGGTATCCACCATGAGGATGTGTACGTTTTTGGGGCCACGCCCGGTCGCGCATAGATGGATAAACGACTCGGCGACTTTGGCACCCGTACCGCCTCCAGTAATAATAAACATGTGATCAGACATACAGTACAGAAGATTTCAGAAAAGAATAGAAGATAAACTTGCATCTAAGGCCACCAGAAATCACACAAGTTGGCCGGCTTCAATGCCCTGCGTAGATCCGTACGACTTGCAGGCCCAGAGGCTACCCGCCAGCACACCCAACACGGTAGCCCCCAGAAGCACAAGGTACAGCCCCCACGAAATCCCCCCACCCGAGCCGAGCGTAGTCACTGCTGCGGGTGAGGCATTCAGCAGGTCTCCAACGACGAACTGCAGATCTTCCAGGCCCTCGTGCACAACCGGAATGAGCACCTCTAAAAGCGCAATGCCCACCAGAATAGCCGCCACGACACCGATTATCGTGCGGTTGCGGCTTTGCAGGTGCTCCGCAATACGCGCAGGGCCCTGCCGCCCCATCGCCTCTATATCGCGCTTTGCCAGGAGTTTGATGACCCCCAGGAACAGAAGAGACGTGCCCAAAAAGATAACAGTCAATACCATGTGTATTCGTTTTTATTTGAGTGCAAGAAAACTATTTGCTTGTGCATGTGGATACTGCCTCATCGCCACTCCGTAACCAGAAGCGCTTCGCCCAGCGTATAATGTTCGCGGATCACTGCCCCCATGGTTTGCTGGATGTTAAGTGTCTGACTGCAGGCATCGGTATCGTCGTCGCGACGGACAGACAGGTCATCGGGAATGAGTCGGTTGGCTCCCGATGCGCCAAGTCCCAGTTGTACCACCGAGGCGATGCGCTCGCGTCGTTGCTGCGGGACGTAAGACATCGACGCATCGACATGGGCCTGCCAGGTGTCGTGGACCGTGGCGTCGGTGTTGAAGATGCGGGGTTCGTCGGTTTTCGTAAGGACGACATTGCTATTGGCCACCGAGAGGGTGTCGATGCGCCAATGCTGGAAGGTAGGCTGCAGCGCGTCCATGACCCGCTCCCGGTTGGCCTCTGACAAAGCACGCCATGGAAGCGCTGTGCTATCGACGGACACATCGAACTGTAAGGGGGCCCCCGGACTCGCATTCGGGTTAGCCACACGACCCGAGAAGACGTGCCCTACATCGGGATGCGAGCCCCGGTGGTCGGTGAGTGAGCGAAAGAGCCGCTCGCCTCGCCGCTGACCTTCTTCAACCGGATGTGCGCGTTCGCGTGGCGTAACAGCAGTGCTTGACGTGCCAATCGTTATCTCGTGGGCCGTCTCCACACCATTGGCTTCCAGGATGTTGAGGTATTCTTGTTTAGCTGCTACCGACGGGAAAAACCCAAACCCGTAGAAAGGACGATCGTCGCAGCTATAAGCAATGGAACCGGTTTCAGGGACCTCGTGATAGTAGGTGCCTTCGTACGGAGCCCGGTACGCCAGCAGTGTGAAGACGCCTCCGGTCTCAAGCCAGGATCCAATAGAGCTCACAATGCCTCCAAACCGGGCTCCTTCCTCGGGGGCCGATTGTACACCATCGCTGATAACCAGATGAGGCTTATCCGAATCGAGGTCGGCAAAGAGCGGTCCGTAGTCGTTGTTGACCCACAGATACGCATCGGGATCTTCGAGAAAGAACGGATCAGCCGGCTCAACCACTTGCCCTTGTTCTTGCGATGGATACCCGAATCCGTAAAAGTCGACCTGACCCGCGAGTTGACCATCCAGCGTGCTCAGCAGATCGAAGTACACCGATTCGCCGCCCAGCGTGTAGGGGCGCATACTCAGCGAACGGTCTACGTACACCTGCAGGTCGCCGACCTCTTGTTCAGCATGTGGCGTAATGTCACCGACTGATTCAATATGCCGGTTGATTTCTTCGACGAGCAGCGGCACCTCCTCATCAGGAAGTATGTCTCCGCATCCGCTCATCACAATCAACAGAGCGAGCACGCCGGTCCAGGGCATCCATAACCGGATGGGGGTATGCTTAGAAAGAACCATAGGCGATTAACAGTAGAAGGGAATAACGGAAATATACAAGGCGGTATGTACGAGTGTTAGTATTCAGGCACCCAGCCGGGGGGTGGCGTATCGGTAAAGACGAGACGCATTTCGAGACGGCGGTTCTCGGCGCGCTCAGCGGCTGTTTCGTTACATGCTTCAATATCTCCAGACGGGCAGTTGCGCGGACGAAACTCGCCGTATCCAGACGCAGACATGTCTAACTCGGTTGGATCGAGTCCACCATCAATGAGCGATTCAATCACACGCGTAGCCCGTGCAGTGCTCAGCTCCCAATTGGATCGAAAGGCTCCACTGATTGGCACATTGTCAGTGTGTCCCTGCACCTGGACTTCGGTGAGCGTTTCAAGGCGCTCGCCTCCTGTCTGGCCGGTAATCTCTTGAGCAATTTGCTGCATGAGGTCCGCCCCAAGATCACTCAACGCGTCATTCCCACTCTCGAACGTCACATCCGACCCGAACTGAAGATTCTGGATAATACCGTCGCGGGTGATTTCAATATCGTATCCTTGACGCCGGAGTTCTTCTATTCGCTCATCAATCTGTGCTTGTTCTTCCTCACGCATCTCAATCCACGGTTCCTCTTCCTCATCATCCAGTTCAATGAACCGGGCCACCTGATAAGTGACCATGAGTACCATGACGAGCGCAAACGCCAGCA
>CAZZCI010000362.1:0-2848 GCA_964653015.1 uncultured Rhodothermales bacterium | reverse complement strand
GAACAGCGGATGCGCCTGCGCGAGCGGTTTCAGTCCGAACCGCCTTCGCCTCTAACTGACATTACCCCCGATACGCCTCCTCTCTTGGCCGATCTCCGCCAGGCTATTCACGATCGCCTTAGCGATCCGGAGTTTACCGTGCAGGCGCTGGCCGAAGCCGTTGGTATGAGCCGGTCAAAGCTGTACCGCGACATTAAAGACGTAACCGACCATTCGCCATCTGATCTGATTTGGGAGATTCGCCTGCAAGAAGCCCACCGATTGCTTGCGAGCGGCGAAGGCAACGTTAGCGAAGTCGCGTACGGTGTTGGGTTCAAGAGCGTATCGCACTTCACAAATCGCTTCCGCGAACGGTACGACGTACCCCCTTCGCAGATCGCTGCATCGTCTGTTCAGGCATAAAGAAAACGTACCGGCTCGGGATGGTTGGTCGCAGCGGTTATGGTGAACGAAAACCGCTGCAGGAGGCCGCGATCGGCTCCGGCTCTACATACACGGCCTCCACCCAGCCGCGGACGGCGTTGCAGCAATAGACGGCATCGGCGGTGCGCAGGTCGTGTAGGGTGAGCGGCTGGATCGCAACATCGGTCCGGGTGTCGAGGATATGCGCACGGTACACGCCGCCAAGCAGTCCGGCTGTGCAGGGCGACGTGTAGAGCGTGCCGTTGCGCTCTACGAACACGTTGCTCCGTGCTCCCTCGGTAACAACGCCCTCGGTCGATAACAGCAGCGCTTCGTCGCAGTCGTGGGCTTGCGCAAACGCGGCGGCTTCGTCGTAGGGCGTGCGGGCGGTGGTTTTGTGGTGCAGCCGTACATCGGATGGATCCACACGCACCGGACTGACAGTAAGTCGCCAGGGGGCGTCGGAGTCTTGTAGCGGACATGTGGTGGTGTGCCACGCGCCCTTGAAATCCAGAGTGCCCCGTACAATGTGCGGTGTCGGCGGCAACGCGCTGCACGTTGTCTTTATATCCGTTCGAATGGCCGTTCGGTCAAACGGTATGCCGAAGTATTGCGCTGAAGTGGTGAGCCGCTGCAGGTGGCGGTCAAGAAGTGGAATCGACGTGCCGTTCCACCGCATCGTTTCGATGAGTGTGGGCCGAACGAGAGGAGGGGGCCCGTCGGTATCCACCAAGAAACGCGACTTTAGCACACACTCGTCATACTCGGCCTCTGGGTTGGAATCCCATACCAGCCCACCTCCAGTGCCCATCCGAGCTCCTTGGTCGTCCATCTCTACGGTGCGGATGGCGACATTGAAGACGGCTGTGTCGTCGGGGGCCGCATATCCGATGGCACCGCAGTACACGCCGCGTGGGGCCGGTTCGAGCGCACGGATGATGCGCATGGCACGCAACTTCGGTGCCCCGACGACCGATCCGCATGGAAAGAGCGCCTGGAAGAGTTTGGGAAGCGTGGTGTTGGGCTGCAGAGTGCCTTCGACGGTCGAGGTCATTTGCAACACGGTGGGATGCCGCTCCACCGTAAACAGGTCGGGTACGCGCACCGACCCCGGAGTGCAACACACCGACAAGTCGTTGCGCAGCAGATCCACGATCATGAGGTTTTCGGCCTGTGTCTTGGCATCGGCCCGAAGGCGTGCCATGGCGGCTTCATCGGCCTGCGGAGTGGGCGGACGCGCCGCAGTGCCTTTCATGGGGCGCGTCCACAGCCGGTCGCCACTCCGGCGAATAAATAGTTCGGGGGAGGCCGAGAGGATCGTACGCGTGCCGGTGTGCAGGTAGGCCCCATACGGTACGGGCTGCTGCCGACGCATGTGGGCGTAGAGGGCGAGCGGATCGGACGCTCCTGTGAGGGCCACCGGACCGGTAAGGTTGATCTGATACACATCGCCCTCGCGGATGTGCTGCTTGACGGTTTCGAAGGCTTCGCGGTAAGCGGGTTCTTCCCATTGGAACGTAGCGGATTCTGGGGGCTGTGGAGGCACCTGTTCCCAGAGGGCATCGGTTTCTTCGGGCGAAAGCGTTTGAGGCGCGTCGTATATCCCCAGCCAAAGGAGCGGGCCGCCCCGATCGGGTAGGAGCGTGTGAAGCGATGGGTGGAGGGCATATCCCGCTTCATAGGTCACGTACCCTGCAACGTGGTATCCTGCATCGAGGGCATCTTGGCTGTCTTGCAGTGCCGGCAGAACCTCGGCTCCGGTTGCAGCACACAGCACGCGCTCGGGATCCGCAAAGTAGCGGGTGGTGGTGTTCTCACTATCACGGCGGGCCGTGTCGAGAAAGACGGTACCCGGACGCTGCAACGCAGCTGCCGAACGGAGCACGGGGGAGGCCATGGCGTAAGACGAAGGCGGGCCTATGAAAAAAGAGCAGCGGCACATCTGCATGCGTGCCGCATCGTATGTACTACACCGGCGGCTTGATGCTCCGCTGTGGCCGCTCGCTTTGTACGTTTTTATTTGATGGCTGCCGACCATGGCCTCTGCCAATCCTTCCGATTCGGATGCTCCCTCTTCGCCATCGTCTTCGGTGAGTGGTGAATCAACGCCTGCTCGTGCTGCTCCCGATGACGCTACCTCAAACGACGAGGACAGGTGGTGGCAAGCGATTCATCCGCAAGAAACAGTGCTGTTGGTAGGCGGCCTGGTGATGTTGCTGGTGATGCTCTACGAAATGGAGTTTCCGCGTTCGGGCTCGTTCCTGAGTCCGCCACTCGTGGCGCTAGCCGGGGGATTACTGCTCTGGCCCGTGCGGCATCGGTCGACGGCGCGTGCCCTACTGTTTGCCGGCGGACTGCTGTTGGTGCTCTGGGCGATGAGTCGCGCAAGCAACATTCTGATTCCGTTTGTGGCGGTGTATCTGCTGGCCTATTTGCTACATCCGGT
>CAZZCI010000361.1:0-2855 GCA_964653015.1 uncultured Rhodothermales bacterium | reverse complement strand
ATCTTTGAGCATGTCATTGCGAGGAGCGCCAGCGACGCGGCAATCTCATGCTATCAGACTGGATGCAGCCGCCCAATCAACGGCATGAGATCGCACCCCAAGAGTACTTGTTCGCTAGCGCTCACAGCGCCGCGTCAGTCGCAGAGCACTCTCCTCGCGATGGCCCCTAACATTCAGGTGTGACACAGCACTAGCCCTTCGCATTATACTGCCTTCCAGCATATCCCGGTTATGCCTCACACGAAGGATTCGCTTCATACTCCGGATCGGGTAGCGGCATTGCAGCGCTATCGCATTCTCGGCACTCCGCCCGAAACGGCGTTCGACCGAATTACTGAACTGGTTGCGCATACCGTTGACACACCGTTAGCCTGGCTAAGCTTTGTGGATGATACCCAACAGTGGTTCAAGTCGGTGTATGGTGTTCCAGAAGGTGCTGGACACGCAGTGCCTCTCGAAAAGGCCATTGGAATGTCCACATTGCAATCCGAAGACGGCGTTGTAGTGCAGCAGACTGACCCCAAGAAAAAGCAGCCTGCCCATCCCTTTATCGATGGGAGTACGCTGCTAGGTTTCTACGTGGGCGTGCCATTGCGTACTGCGGATGGATATCCGATTGGGACGCTGGCTGCAGCCGATCCAGTGCCGCGTATGGCCATGCCCGATGTCCTGTCTACCGTGCATCGGCTGGGGGAGATAGCCATGCAGACGCTGGAATTAAAGCAGCACGCGCATGCCAGCAATCTGCTGAAGCGAATACGAAACGGTGTGTATGCGCTGGATACCGAGTGGCGCTTTACGTATGTGAACGAGCAGGCGGCCACATGGCTCAAAAGCGCTCGCACATCAATGCTGGGCGCGTGCATCTGGACGCTGTTTCCGGAGGCTAAAGATTCGCTGCTGTATCAAAAACTCCATGAGGCGATGCGCACGCAACGGCGCGTTGCTTTCTCATTTTACCAGGCCTCTCTTGACCAATGGTTCGAAATCGATGTACATCCCTCCGAGGGAGGCCTTACCGTCTACTTCGTCAACATAACGGGGAAAAAGCAGTCTGAAGCCGAGCAGACGTTGCTTGCTCGTGCGCTGAAGCAGTCAAACGAGGCGGTGCTCATTTTTGAGGCGCACCCGGTTGAGTCGCTTCCGACTACGATTATGTATGCGAACAGGGCCTGCGAGGCGCTTACGGGATACAGCAGGCAAGCCCTTACGGGGGCCGACCTCCAGTTGCTTCACGGACCCGACACCGAGTCTGATGTGCTCGAAACCGCCTATGTTCACATGCAAGCCGGTGAGTCCTGGAGTGGGCGCATCACACATCACCGTCACGACGGCAGGCCGTTTGTTGTACACTGGAACATGGATCCGGTACGCGATAACAACGGCGTTATTACGCATTGGGTAGCTGTGCAGCGTGATGTAACCAAGCAACATCGTCGCGATACCGCGTTGCGGCGCCAGCGCAACCTGTTGGCACAAACCCAGCGATTGGCCGGGGGCTGGACGCTCGACCGCCGCACGGGCACACTCACCTGGAGCGAGGAGGTCTATCGGATCCATGACCTGCCGCCGGATACGCCCATCACGCCAGACGACGCCCTTTCGTTCTATCCCCCTGAAGCGCGCGATCAAATCCAAGAAATGCTTACACAGTGCCTGCACGACGGCACGCCCTACGATGTGGAACTCCCCATTCGCACGGCCACAGGGACGACCCGCTGGATTCGTACAGTCGGCGGGGTCATTGAGCACGAAGACGATGCCATTCTAAAGTTGGGGGGCGCCGTGCAAGACATTACCAAACGACGGCAGGCGTATCAAAAGCTGCGCAAGCGGGAGCGGCGGTTTCGCGGTGTGACCGATAGCATTCCCGGGGCTGTATTTTGCTTACACGTGCAGGCCCCTCACTCCGAATCGCCGACGTACACGGTTGATTTCATTAGCCGCTATGCGGAGACATTGTTTGGGGCGCGCTTGAACCGCCGTAGCGATGCGTTTGACTGGTTTGTGCAGCGCATCCCCAAAGAACATCGTTCCGATTTTCATGCCTCCATTCAGAAGGCCCTCCAGGATCATACCCGATGGGAGTATGAGATGCCATTTGAAAAACCCACGGGTAAAACCATCTGGTTGCGTGGTGTGGCTATGCCCGAAGAACGCCCCAGCGAACATGTGTTCAACGGCGTGCTGCTCGATGTCACCGAACGAAAACATACCGAGCAAGAACTCATCGCTGCCAAAAATGAGGCGGAAGAGATGAATCGGCTCAAGTCAGCCTTCCTGGCCAACATGAGCCATGAAATTCGCACCCCTCTCACCGCAATCATCGGGTTTGCAGAGGTGCTGGGTGATATGGATTTGGACGGCCCTGCCGATCGATTCAGCAATCTCATTCGGCGGTCTGGACGGCGGCTTTTGAGTATGCTAAACTCGGTGCTCGACCTTTCGCAGTTGGAGGCCGAGGCCATGGATCTGCAGCCGACTACGCTTAGCGTAAACGGCTGGATGCACGACATGGTGCATGAGGTTGCAGCCTATGCCAACGAATCGAACGTTACGGTGGATGTGCAGGCGCCTTCCGAAACGGTGGAGGCCAAGCTCGACCCCCAGGCTTTGCAGCGCGTGCTCATGAACCTGCTCAACAACGCGGTGAAGTTCACCCCGGAAGGAGGCACCGTTACCGTACGGCTAGAGGCCACACCGAAAACACTGACGGTTGAGGTGGCCGATACAGGTGTTGGGATTGAGGAGGCGTTCCTCCCTCACCTTTTCGACGCCTTTAAGCAAGAGTCCACCGGCAGCGGACGCGTGTACGAGGGGAGCGGGCTTGGGCTTACGATTACCAAGCGCCTGGT
>CAZZCI010000360.1:0-2873 GCA_964653015.1 uncultured Rhodothermales bacterium | reverse complement strand
GGGTTAGCGCACCTGCCGCATCCACACGACGCCGCCAATGATGAGCACGCCGCCCGCAATCTGAAGCCACGTTACGGTCTCCCCTAAAAACCAGGCGCCCCCAATCACCGCTACAAACGGCACCAGGTTGTTGTAAACCGCCGTGTTAGAGGGGCCCACCGTCTTAACGGCTTGATTCCAAATGACAAATGCAATACCCGTCGAGAGCGCCCCCGAGTACACAATAGCCCACCAGACCCACGCATCCACCTCGTTCCACACCACGGTGTCCCAGTACGGAATGCCCACGCCAATCAGCAGGGGCAGCGACGCTAGCAGTCCAAAGAAAGTAATTCCAAGCGGCGAGACCTCGTGCACAATCGTCTTGTTGTACGTGGTGAACCCGCCCCACACCACCGCGCCAATGAGCATGAGCACATTGCCCAAGAGCGATCCCTCCCCAATCGACGCCCCGTTGGCCCCATCAATGATAACAAGTGCTGTGCCCGCAAGAGAAATCAGCAGCCCAAGCCAGGCCGGAAGCCGCAAATCCTCAACGCCCGACAGCCGCCCAATGAAGGCCGTCCACAACGGAGCCCCCGCCATAATGAGGGCAGCACTGCCGGCGGTGGTCAGACTCACACTTAAAATGAACAGAAGCTGATACACAAAATACCCCGTCAGGCCCAGCGCAATGATGGGCAGGGCATGGGTGCGCATCGGATCCCAAAACGAGCGGTCCCAGTGCCGGTACGCGTAGATGCCTCCGAGCAGGGCCACCGAAATGCTGAAGCGAAAGATATTGAGCACAAACGGATGCATGACCTCCAGCGCCGCCTTCAGAATCGGAAAGTTAGCCCCCCAAATGACCACCACGCTCATGAGCGACAAATCGGCAAGCCATGAACGAGAGGCAGATTCGGGATCAGCAGAGGCGTTGGCCATAAGAAACATGCAGATCAGAAAGAACAATGCCCTCTACGTTGCAACATGCATTCCGTTGGTGCATAGGCTTGAACAATCGTTGAGAACTTGGCAGTTGGTTATCGGACTGCCAGGTGCGTAGCCTCTCGCCCTGTTCGCATCAGCCTGGTACGATATGAGCGATTCATCTAAAAACCAGTACACCATTCGCGAAGTCAGCCAGATGCTTAATCTGCAAACCCACATGCTCCGCTATTGGGAAACGGAGTTTGAGGCGCTGCAGCCCAGCAAAGACGCGTCGGGACGACGGCAGTACACCTCGAAAGATGTGGCTATTGTTCGTCGCATTCAGCACCTGCTCAAGAAAGAACAGTACACCATTGAGGGCGCGCGCCAGGCCCTGCAGCGCGACGACGGGCGCCGCCAAACCGCCCAACAGCTTCGCGCCCTCCGGTCGTTCCTGGTCGATGTACGTGCCCAACTCGACCCCGAAGCACAATAGCTGATTGCGTTGTATATGCTGGAGGGAACCCGCCCATCCTCGTTCCACCCCCGCGCCGTCTGCCCTCCAACGGCCCCCTTACCCCCGACTTTTCTTATGCTCAACCGTGCACTGGGAACTACAAATCGAACCGTATCGCCCATTGGACTGGGACTGGCAGCGCTTGGCCGACCGGGCTACATCAACCTTGGTCACGGAGACGACCTGGAGGGCCGCCGCAGCGTAGCAGCGCTCGAAGCCCACACGCATGCCGTGCTCGACGCCGCCTGGGAGGCCGGCATTCGTTATTTTGATGCGGCTCGTTCGTACGGGCGGGCCGAGTCGTTCTTACGAAGCTGGCTCGATGCCTGCGCCCTCGCTCCCACCGATGTCACGATTGGATCGAAGTGGGGCTACACCTACACCGCCGACTGGTCGGTCGATGCGGAGGTGCACGAAGTCAAAGATCACTCGGTTGAGGTGTTTGAGCGGCAGTGGCAAGAGACGAACGCCCGGCTGGGGCCCCACCTCGACCTGTATCAGATTCACTCGGCCACGCTGAAGACCGGCGTTTTAGACGATGCGGCGGTGCACGAGGCGCTCTATCGCATCAAGCACGAGCACGGCGTGGCGCTGGGACTGTCGCTAAGCGGTCCCCGACAGGCGCAAACGCTTGAACGTGCGCTTCAGGTAGCTGTCAACGGCACGCTGCTGTTTGATGCAGTGCAGGCCACGTACAACGTGCTGGAGCCTTCGGCCGGCCCCATGCTACAGAGAGCACACGAGGCCGGCCTGGGCGTCATCATCAAAGAAGCGGTGGCCAACGGGCGCCTGACGCCACGCAACGAAAATGAGTCGTTTGCTGACGCCCGGACGGTGCTCGACGAACAGGCTGCCCGGCTGCATACCACCATCGACGCACTGGCGCTGGCGGCAGTCGTTCACGAACCGTGGGTGGATGTGGTGCTCAGCGGTGCCGCCCGGCAGGATCATCTTGCGTCTAATATAGCCGCCCTTTCCGTAGACTACGACGCCGAGGCCAAGGCCGCGCTGCAGACGCTTACCGAAGAGCCCAGCACCTATTGGTCCACCCGCAGCGCGCTGTCCTGGACCTGACACGCTCCAACATGACAAGAACCGCCCGCCAAGAACTGCGAGGGCCCATCCCTCACACCCACCATGACAAGGTTTTTTGGAGGAGGGGGGCGTTCGAGTTGAAAGGCAGCGTTCGTCTCCCAGCACCGTCTCCCCGACACGTCATCCTGAACTTGATTCAGGATCCACTCGCTCGAGCAGACGTCCAGGTGGGTTCTTGTTGTAGGATCCAACAGTCTCTCATTGAACAGGCGGTGGAGGAAACCAACGTTAAATAAACAACATAGCGAAGAAAAAGTTATGTGCAAGGACTAGGGTTTTTTGTGGGGGTAGGGCCGTTGATTCGGTAGCCCCTGCTGAGCGCCAGGGAGATGGTTCGGCGCGCTCCGGCCCT
>CAZZCI010000359.1:0-2873 GCA_964653015.1 uncultured Rhodothermales bacterium | reverse complement strand
ACGACGGCACCAACGCCTCGCTTGGCGACGATCAAACCATTGAAAAGCTTACCCTCGAGGAAGCCGTAGAACTGCTCAACGCGAAAGAAAGCAGCTAAGTGGGTCTACCAAAGAATCTTTGAGCATGTCATTGCGAGGAGCGCCGCGTCGGTCGCAAGCTCCCTCTTCGCGATGACAATGTTGGACCATATCATTCAGGTGTGACGGAGTACTACTGCTGTGTCACAGGTCAATCTTCGGGTTGCCCCCCCACTTTAATGATGTCATCTTGAGCGGAGCGGCTCCGCCTAGGAGACGCGGAGTCTGACACGAGCGAAGCGACTGACGAACGCAGTGAGTAACAATCTCCCTCGAAATGAGCAGGGCCACTCGATCGATCAGAGCCTGCTGAGCGTCGGGGAGATGGTTCGACGTGCTCCGGGCTGGGCCCGTCGCGTGCTCACCATGACAGGTTTTTTGGAGAGGGGGCTTGGGATACAGCGTTTCGGACGGTCTCCGTACCCTAACATTCAGGTGTGACGGAGCACTAAGTAAAGACAGGCACGAAGTTGGGGTTTTGTGCGTTTCAAAGCGGCATCATGTACACCCGGACATTCTTAATACACGCTCTCATTTGCACGGCACCACGCTTCACATAAGTGATTGATCTATCTGGCTCTACGCAATCCCTCCCCCTAAATCCCCCTCCTCTGAGGGGGACTTGAGGAACACCTTCCACGGTTCCTTCCTCCTCGGGGAGGACAGGTAGGATGGAGGGGAATCCACCCGGCAATCCCCAAAACCATTGTTGAGGTCACTTACAACACCATCACCCCAGCGGCCAGTCCAAGTCCAATTCCGTTGGCGACCATATCGCGCCAGCTAAAGCGTCCGGTGGGTCCCCAGTAGCGGTCGTATGTTTCCTTGGCCACGCCCACCGCGAATCCAGAGGCCAGCGCGTACGGGATGGCCGCATCGTGCGACAGCGACGTTTTTTCGACCAGCACGTACTGCGAGCTGAGCGTCCACAGAAAACTGTACGTGACGTGTAGTGCCTTGTCGCGAGCGAGCCAGCGATCGGAGAACGTGCGGCTGCGGGTGGCGCTGGGCCGGTAGTACAGCACCGCAGCCCGGGCCGTTGTGGGCAACGGGGCCGCTGAAGCCGGTGCTGGGGATACTGTGTCTACAGGGGACGGTACGGCGTGCGCTGCGTCGGGGGGAGCCGGTGTTTGGGCCAGGGCATCGGATGCATGGAACGGGAGGAGCCCGCACAGTAGCACGAGCCCTCCAATCCAATGTCGCACAGGCACCAGCGCGATCAGCATGCGGGTTATCCCATGAACTGGTGCGTACCGTTTACAGAACACCTGTGGCATATCCGATGATGATGACAAGCACAACGAGCGGGAGGACGTAGCGAATCATGAACATCCACACGGTAAGGACACGGCTGCTTAGGTTGCTGCCCTGCAAGAGCTCTTGTGCGGCTTCGTCGGCGCCCCAAATCCAGCCAATAAAGATGCTTAGGAAGAATGCGCCCAGCGCCAGCCCTACGCTTCCTACGTAGTAGTCCATGAAGCTGAGAAAGTCGCGTTCGCCGAAGAAGCCACCTTCGCCCAGGAAGTCAACAGCGCCCTGTGAGAGGGCCGAGGGGATGGCCATGATGAACACAAGTCCACCGATAATGAGCACCGATTTGTTGCGCGACCACTCTTGTTCATCGACAAAGTAGGATACGACGACTTCGAGCAGCGAGATGCTGGACGTGAGCGCCGCGATGGAGAGTAGGATGAAGAATGTAACGCCCACGACACTGCCAAGTGGCATCTGACTGAACACTTCGGGCAGTACAACAAAGACCAGTGCGGGCCCGGTGGTTGGATCTACGCCGATCGCAAAGATGGCGGGAAAGATCATGAACCCGGCCATCAGGGCAATCATGGTGTTAAAGATCACGACGTAGATGCCAGAGGTGGCAATATTCTCTTTTTTAGAGAGATACGACCCGTAGGTAATCATCGCCCCCATGCCCAGACTGAGCGTAAAGAAAGCCTGTCCGAGAGCGGCAATGACAATGTCGAGGGTTAGGCCTGAAAAGTCGGGAACGAGGTAGAAAGCGATACCCTCGCCCGCGCCCTCTAGGGTGACGGATCGGAAAATAACGAGCAGGATGAGCACAAAGAGGATGGGAAGCAGAATCTTCGACCATCGCTCAATGCCTTGCTCTACGCCACCCACGACCACGAGCAAGGTGAGAGCCAGAAACACCGCCAGCAGGCTAATGACTAACACGGGCGATGCCGCAAATTCCTCGAAACCCATTCCGGGGGCTATGACATCTTTGACGGCGTACCCGACCGCCCATCCCGCGATGACGCTGTAGTAGCTTAGAATGATGAACCCAGCGAGCACACAGAATGCTCCAACAAGGAGCCACACCGAGCGCTTGCCTACGATGGATTCGATAGCGCCGACGGGGTTGCGTTGGCTGTTGCGCCCCAGCGCCAGCTCGGCGTACAGGTACGGCATCCCGATGCAGAAGATGAACAGTAGGTAGACCATGACGAAGGCCCCGCCTCCGCCCTCTCCGGCGAGATAGGGAAACCGCCAGATGTTTCCAAGTCCAATTGCGGAGCCGGCAGCAGCGAGCACGAAGCCAATGCGCGAGCCCCACTGTTCGCGAGCGGGCGTATCGAGCGATGCCATAAACGTCGTTGGGTCTGTAGACAAAAGAGCAACGGGAGCGAAAAAACGGACGCGACGCGCCCTTTCGACAGAACCGAGCTAATCCGGCACCCTGTCATATGGGCGAAAAGTTAAGCGCGCCGCGCGCCGTCTGCAATCATCGGCACTGTTTCCAGTTGGTTATATTGACGAAGAATCGTTCAATTCAT
>CAZZCI010000358.1:0-2892 GCA_964653015.1 uncultured Rhodothermales bacterium | reverse complement strand
TGCGGGAAACGCTCGGCCAGGAAATAATCCGAGAAGATGCTGCGGTTGTCGACGGCGGTGTCGAAAAGCGTGTGCTGCGGCATAGAAGCGAGTGGATGCGAAGAGTGGCCTACGGAATGCTCAATATCCGTATAGCGTCCGAGAGATGCAATGCCGAAAGGACATCAGAGGGGATACGGAAGACCGCATTGTCTCAACAATTGATCGCGCCACACAAAACCGCTGATGACCATGAAGAGACCACCAGCGGTTCTATGTGTTTTCGATCCGAAGAAAACATCCTGCTTACAATCCTTCTGCTACTTCCAGCAAGTTGCGAGCGGCACTACCCTGGTACGGTCCGGCCCATTGGTTGCCCAAATCGGCTGGTCGAGGTGTAAAGAACCACCACAAGCTATTGACCGAGTTGATGTAGCAGTTCGGACAGTCTTCCACATTAACGACCCAAGGGCCTCCACTTGCCCCAGCTGTGTAATCGCAATCATTGGTTTGCATGGAGGGGCCAGAACTCCCACGATTTACGGCGCCCGTGTACGGCTCATTGCAAGTCCACATGCGCTGCCCATTGAATATCGTGCCTTCGCCCGGATATCCAAACTGCGAGGTGTCTGTCTCGTGAGCCGCGTTGAACATCCATCCAAGCGATCCTGTCACATCGACTATGCTCTGTCCGTCACGCCGCTCCATCACCGCAGCTCCCAGGTCGTAGTTAAAGTATTCGTTGGAGTACCATCCCACAAACGTAGCCAGGGTACGGGCGGCCCACCGTTCGGCCGGCTCGTCGCCGTCGAAGTAGGCCGGGACAAACATGAAGTTTTCATACCATGTCTCTCCTCCCCCTTCCGCGAGGCAGTGCCCAGCGGTCCAAACCACACTCCGGTTATCCGAAGCAATGACGCCGCCGCTGCACTCGCGATCGCCCACTCCCGGGATTGTGAAGAACACCTTGCCCATGGCACGATGCGGATACGCCGGAAGCGTGGTCACTTCTACCGCATTGTTTGGGGCACTCTGATCCATCAGGCTGTTTGCACCATTCGTTCGTGAGGCGTCTCGTTCGATAGCTGGAGGATCTCCTGGACGTGTCACTTCGGGCGCATCTGGATCAGGAATGACGGGATCTTCGGACGGCGGCGGATCGCCTGCAATGCCGATATCATCTACCGGAATGGCTTCGGCCATTCGTTCGGGCGTCCAGTACTCCAATGTAGCTGCAATCTCGTCTTCCGAAAACTCCTGCGTGATGATTTCAGCCTGTGGGTCGTCACGGTCTATCTCGTCATCGCCGTCTTCGGTTGTTATGAGGTCATCGCAGGCTACGAATAGAAATGCTCCTACAAGCAGCCCTACAAATACGAGGGGAATAGTACGTTTCGTTTGAATCATGATCGCCGTCTGGTCTGCGGTTGGGTATGCTTCGTGACTGGTGAAGCGCAGATTCCCAGTTATGAGGGACACCCGTCCGCTTTTTAATTTGAGCGCGTCTTTGTTGCCGCAAGGATCATCCAAAAAGCAGCACAGAGCGGTTCTTCCAACCCCAGCCCGCATCCGGCATACAAAGCACCTGTTCGTTTTTAGATTGCTGACTCACCGCTTCCCGACCGATGTCCGACCTCTTCGACGCCCAGGCCGATGCCGCCCGCGAAGCCAACGCTCCGCTCGCCGACCGCATGCGACCGCGTACGCTGGATGAGTTTGTGGGGCAGGAGCACATTCTGGGCGAGGGCAAGCTGTTGCGTCGTGCCATCAAGGCCGACCGGGTGACATCGGTGCTGTTCTACGGGCCGCCAGGCACGGGCAAGACGACGCTCGCGCGCATCATTGCGAACACGACTGAGGCGCACTTTACGTCGATGAACGCGGTGCTTTCGGGTGTGAAAGACATCCGCGAGGCGATCCAAAAAGCCAAGAATCGGCTGCGGCACCATCAGCAGCGCACGATCTTGTTTATTGACGAGGTGCATCGTTTCAATAAATCGCAGCAGGATGCGCTGCTTCCGCATGTGGAAAATGGCACGGTGGTGCTGGTGGGGGCGACAACCGAGAACCCGTACTTCGAGGTCAACAACGCGCTCGTGAGCCGCTCGCGCGTGTTTGAACTGCATCCGCTGGATGAGGATGCGTTGACTCAAATTGCCGATATGGTCTTGTCGGATGCGGAGCGCGGGTACGGCGACCGGAATGTTCACCTGACCGACGACGCTCGTGCGCATCTCGTAGATACCGCCAACGGAGACGCCCGGTCGGTGCTCAATGCGCTGGAACTTGCCGTGGAGACGACCCCACCGGACGATGACGGCATCATTCGCATCACGCTGAATGTGGCCGAGGAGAGCATCCAGCAGCGGGCGGTGCTCTACGACAAGGAGGGCGATGCGCATTTCGACACGATCAGCGCGTTCATCAAGAGCCTACGCGGCTCCGATCCCGACGCAGCGCTCTACTGGCTGGCGCGCATGGTGTACGCGGGCGAGGACCCGCGCTTTATCTTGCGCCGCATGATTATCTTTGCTGCCGAAGATGTGGGCCTGGCGGATCCGCGGGCGCTCATGTTGGCCGAAAGTGCGTCGCGAGCGTTTGGCTATGTGGGGATGCCCGAGGGGCAGTTCCTCCTGGCCGAGTGCTGCCTCTACCTGGCCACCGCCCCCAAGAGCAACACGTCGTTTGCGTACTTCGATGCGCTCTCGTTTGTGCGCGACGAGCAGACCGGCGATGTGCCCACGCATCTGAAAGACCCGAGCCGCGACAAAGAGGGGCTGGGCCATGGCGAAGGCTACAAGTATCCACACGCCTACCAGCAGCATTACACTCCGCAGCAGTACTTGCCCAACGACATGCAGGGCACTTACTTCTACGCACCCAGCGAACAGGGCTACGAACAGACGGTGGCCC
>CAZZCI010000357.1:0-2901 GCA_964653015.1 uncultured Rhodothermales bacterium | reverse complement strand
ACTGGCCGGAGCAGCCGATTCCAGTCGTCGATCTGACCGAAACGTACGACCGCGATCGGTTGCGTGATCTTACGTGGGCAATCGGACGATATGATGAGGTGCGTACGCAGGCTATGTACAGCGCGCCTCAGTACGAAAGCGCTCGGTGTGTTCACATGGGGCTCGATATCTGGGCGCCCGCTGGAACGCCGATCTATGCCTGCTATCAGGGCGTGATTGCCGCTTCTGCCTATCATGACGAGTCCGGCAACTATGGCGGCACCGTTATTACGCGGCATCAGCCTGGCGATACGCCGTTTTGGGTGCTACATGGTCATCTGAGTCGGTCTAGCGTGGACAGGTATACAGCCGGCACGGTGGTAGAGGCTGGTACATGCATCGGCGCACTGGGTACTGAGGCTGAAAATGGGGGATGGGTGCCTCACCTGCATATCCAACTGGCTTTGCATCCGCCCGAAAATACAGACTATCCGGGGGTTGTGTATCCTCATGAGCGCGACGAAGCCTGTCATCGCTACCCCGACCCGCGTCGTGTATTGGGCGCAGTTTATTGATCAATCCAGAAACCCTTCTCTATATCTCCATGTTGTATCTAAAACATCTGGGCTCCCCTTTATTCGTTGTTGATAGCGCGCTACGTACATGATACGCTTGGAGGATGATGGCACAACAGTCACCCTTGACTTGCACGGGCTGACGGTTGATGATGCGCTTTCGGTGACGAGGCACACGCTGCAGTTAGCGGAAGAACGGGGACGGGCCACGCTTAAAGTCATTCATGGACATTCTACCTCGGGCATGCCGGGGCAGCGTACTATCAAAACGGCGCTTTACCGTGAACTGGAGCATGGGTTTTTGTCTCATTACCAGACGAACCATCATCGAGAGACGGGCGCGCTCCTGCTTTCGCTTGGGGTGAGCATTGGGGCGTCCTCGGAGCGCATTCAAACGACAGAGATATGGCCGCCGTGATCTCTTGTTTGCTGACATGTGGTCTGTTTTTTGCGTGAACAGGTTGTTAACGGAGTCGGTTTTTTGTTTCTTGGTTCGTGTGTGGTTTTGAGGAGCAGACGGGGGCGCTCTCCTCTCTTCCATTCGCTTTGCCATACGTCCTTATCCTTTACGTGCTGGTGCTATGCTGTTTGACACACCTCGCTCAATGACTGCAACTCGTTTTGCCTCGCTGCTTATTGGTGGCGTGCTGCTGGTCCTGGTAACGGGAAGTTTAACCGGGCACCTTGGCCATGCTACCCAATACATGGCGAAGCATTTGCCGTTATTGCAAAGTGCAATTGGAGCACCCGACACCACGGTGGTGCATCCTGCTGCGTTTACCGTGGGAGCGCACCCCAATCATCCGGAAGCGCGTTACGATTCGTATCTAACCCCTGACGTTCTTTCCGAACACGAGAAAAGTTCGGTACAGCGGCAGTTCCACCGCATCCTGGATCTGTACACGAAGCGGCAAGGCGTTGATGACAACTTCACCATTCGGGTGTTTGACAACCGTACGTACGAAAATCTGGGGGCGTATAGCCTTGAGGAGATGCGTACACGGTGGGAAAATGGACACACGTATGACTGGAGTGAAGTCGACCGCCATCGTCGGCAGTTATCGCGTCGCGTGGTTGATCGGTATGTAGAGGAAGGGTATCCGCGGAGTGCGTTGTCGGTACGGTGGGGGCGCGCTAACCAAATCCATGAGGCGTATCAGCGGGACCTCCCATTTGCAGAATACGAAATGCGGCTCGCGCAGTATCTGGATATGAGCCTGCTGCCTACCATGCTGGGCGTCGTCGAAACATTCAATCAAGACGAACTGGTGTCGTCGGCAGGAGCGCGAAGCCGGTACCAGATGATGCCTTATATCTTGCGTCAGTTCGATATTAACACGTACCGGCTTCCTGCACAGTCGGGGGCGCAGGTGCGCGTCGAAGAAGAGTTGCATCCACTGTTGGCGATGGAGCCGGCCTTCACGTTGATGCGGGGATACATCAACGCCGTGGGGCACGAAATTCCGGGCTTGTCGGCGTATCATACCGGGCCGTCAAACATCTTCCATGTCTATCGTTCGTATTTACTCGACAACGCATCGGAGTTGGATACGGCTCCCAGTGTGGTAGAGGCCTTTATGTGGGGGCTTACCGATGGATTTGAGACGGTGAGCGCGTCATCCACGTTTAAGGGCCGTTCGCGTGGATACATTCCGGCTGTAATGGGGGCCATGCGGGCGTATAATCCCAATGTGATTGATCCCTCACACACCGTGCGGGCGGTTCGTGTGCAGCTAGCAGAAGGCGAGCAGATCCGACTTGCCAGCTTGCTCGCTGACCTGGCCGATGAGCGTCTCGATTGGGGCGAAGATACGCATGCTATGTCGATGTACGAGCGGTTTCGGTATCTGAATCCGCATATGAAGTTGCCCGATCCGTACAGCGGTCATGTTCCAGCTGCGGGCAATGTCTTGCTGCGTAGCACGGTGAGCGGACAGCCTATTCGCTTCTTTCTGCCGCTGGGAGCCCCCGACTTGATTGAGGCCAGTGGTCGTGTGCAGTTGGATGAGGAGGCTACGTTTGTGTATGACGGGTCTACCTACACACATCCCCGCAACGGAGAACAGACAGACGCAGATCGAGCGTATGCACGCTTGGTCGATGATATTGGACAGTTTGGGTTTACCCAGGAAAATAAGCATCGCCTGGAGCGACTGTATGAAACGTTCCAAGAGCTTGCCGAGGAGGACCCCTCTCATTATCGGCAGATTCAGCTAGAGGTGATTCGTACCCACCGCCGCATCTGGCAGTCGAATGCGTGGACTGAAATGGCGCGCACAGCGTCGGCAGCTATTCGCCTGACGCCATCCACTCCGCAGGAACTGCGTCCGCTTGAACTGGGGCATGC
>CAZZCI010000356.1:0-2902 GCA_964653015.1 uncultured Rhodothermales bacterium | reverse complement strand
TCGCACCCGGAACGGCCGGGACCATCGGAGCCGACGGACAGTCGCTCACCGCGACAGTAACCAGCACCACCGACCGCCTCACGCTCTACCGCTACGGCGATGCCGATGCAGCAGTTGTCAGCCACGACGCGCTTCCGGGCCTGTCCGCCGAGCGGGCCAACTTGGTGTGGGGTGCTCTCAATACCACCTCCGGTAGCAACGTATCCGCTGATCTGGAACTGACGTACGGCGACGTCACCGTGCCTGCCACCGATGAGATTAGTCTGCTGGGCCGCTCGGGCCCCGAGGCCGACTGGACAAGTCGAAATGCCGATGGAGACATCACGGCTACCACAGCTACGCTCTCAGATCAGACAAGCTTCGGGGAATATGGACTATCGGAGCCCTCGATCTACTACGTGGATGCAGAGGGTAATGGTGGAGATAACAACGGCACCTCATTCGATGATGCCTTCACCAACATGGAAGACGCCCTAAACGAGGCAAATGGCGACGACATCATCGTAGTTGCCGCCGGTACCTATGTACCAACAGACGACGCTTCTGACCGCGATGCTCGCTTCGAGATCACTGGTGACCAAGACGGGCTCAACATCTACGGGGGCTTTAGTGGAAGCGAACTCTTTGATGAGAGGTCTGACGTGGAGGGCGCGCTTGAGGGCCGCCATCTGGCCGAGAACGAAACCATCCTCTCGGGTAACATTGACGATGACACCAGCACCAACGCAGAGAACAGCTACAACGTCGTGGTGATACGGGCCACGAGCAACTCCATCACCGCAAACACGGTGATGGATGGGTTCACCATCCGCGATGGCAATGCGAACGACGATCAGGCCGATGCTGGGGACTCGTCGGATGCGGGGGGCGGAATACACCTGGCGAGCCTAACCAATGATGCACGTCCAACGCTTCGCAACCTGCGTATCACCCAGAACTCAGCGATCAACGGTGGAGGAGTCTATATCGACAGCTTTCTTGGCACTGCGGCCCCGTTTCTCTCCAATGTGATTGTGACTGAAAACGAGGCCGAAGAAGGGGGCGGGCTGTACGCAACTGCATCCACAGGAGGTATTACAGCTCCTGTATGGGTGAATGCTGTATTTGCATCGAATGCAGCCAACCAACGGGGAGGCGCATTTTATAAGCGTGCCATAGCAGGCGGCACTGTTACCTCGCAGGTCGTTAACGCACACGTGGTCAATAATCAGGCGACGGACGACGGCGGCGTGGCCTACCACGAGGGCGTAAACACCGATGCAACCATGGCACCGTCGTATGTCAACACGCTTTTCTGGAACAACACGTCAGATCCGTTCGGTGCTGAAATCGATGATCCCGGAAGCGGCGTGCCTTCGTTTCAGCATGTGCTTGCTGAAGGGGGATGCCCCGGTGGCGATGCCACATGCGACACGGTGCTCGATGACGACCCCAAGCTTGTTGGTATCGAGAACCCGGGCGGCCAGGATGGGCAGATCGGTACACAAACAGACGGGTTGCGATTTGCCAGTAATGCACCTCTAACAGACGCGGGCACCAACACACCGTTTGAAGGCAGCGGTGTAGCAGAGACGATAACGACGGACCTGCTCGGTGATGAGCGGATTCAACGTGGAACTGTCAACATTGGCGCGTACGAATCCACCTTGCATGGCGGCCCCATATTCTACGTAAAAGCCGATGCAAACGGTGCTGGCGATGGATCCTCTTTTGACGACGCTCTGCGTAGTCCAGCTCCGGCCCTTCGACTGGCACGTGCAGGCGACGTGATTGTCATATCAGAAGGCGTGTACACGCCTGTTACACCAGCCGACCCTTCCAATATCACCGAATCAGAGCGTGCAATACCCTTCCTGATCGATGCGGATAACGAAGGGGTAGAAGTCTATGGCGGCTGGAACGGCACCCAAACCTTTACCGACCCCGACGCCGTCCGCAATGAACTGGAAAGCCGCGACCTTGCCAACACGCGCACGGTGCTTTCCGGAGACATCAGCGGCAGCAGTACAACCGGAAGCGACGGGATCATTGAAGACCCCGATGACACAGCCGATACGAATAGTCACAATGTGCTTCTCCTCGATGGACGCAATGCTCCGGATGGCATTACGCCGGCTACGGTTGTCGACGGGGTTGTGCTAACCGGGGGCAATCTTTCGGGCACAGGTGGAGATGGCACCCTGCGCCTGGGGGCGGGTCTTTTTTGCAACGGAGGTGATAACCCCTGTGCGCCTCGCCTTTCGAATCTGCTGCTTATAGGCAACGAAGGAAGCCCCCGACCCGGCGGGGGACTGGGCATCGCCTCTGAAGCTGATGATCCGACTCCACAGGCTCACCTAACTGATATCGTTGTCACACGCAACAACAGTCAGTTTGGTGGCGGAGGAATAGCGATCTTTGGATCTGCCAGCCCTACCATCACCAACGCCGTCATCTCCGCCAACACCGGTGGGTTTTTTGGAGGCGGAGGAGCTATCATCGTCTCGGATGTGGGACGCAGCGCACCGTCGTTCGTGAATACCACCTTCACAGGTAACATAGCGCCTAACTTAGGAAGCGCTGTCCTAAGCCTCACTGATGGCGATGGCGAGGTAGATCTCACGCTCACCAATAGTGTGTTGTGGGGCAATGCAGGATTAGATGGAAGTATTAACCAGATCAGAAACCAGAATAACACCACCGTTCGTCTCCAAAATACGCTCATGCAAGAAGCTACAGGGGATGGAATCGTAAATGAAGACGGCGGTACTGCCCTGTTTCTGGATGCAGACGGATACGCGGTAGATTTCGGACAAAGCACTAATCTCGACGCCGACCCGCTCTTCGCCGATGCCGCGGCAGGCGATGTACGCCTCACCCCCGGCTCCCCCGCGATTGCGCGCGGCACGTTCGCCCCCTTCGA
>CAZZCI010000355.1:0-2913 GCA_964653015.1 uncultured Rhodothermales bacterium | reverse complement strand
ATGCCGAATCCGTATACGAAGCCCTGGCCGACGAACGCATCATCGGGGCGTGCCGGAACGGCAAACTGCGCCTGAGTCCGGCGTACTACAATACCGACGCGGAAATTGACCACACGCTCGCTGCCCTCGAACGCATCTGCGCTCCCACCCATGCCTGACACTTCGACTATCGACTGGACCGCCCACACTAAGAGCGACGGCGACGTGGTTGAAATCCGCGTGCCCGATTCCTTTACCGCGATGCCCCGCATCGACAAGTTCTTGACGCAGTTCTTTCCGGATGCCTCGCGCACGAAGATCCAGCGCAGCATCAAACAGGGGCATGCGAAGGTGAACGGCGCGGACGTCAAGAAGTCGTATCCGGTGGAGCCGGGCGACCGCATTGTGTGCCGCGTGATCGAGAAGCCGCCCATGGAGGCGGTGCCCCAGGATCTGCCACTCGATGTCGTGTACGAAGACGACGACCTGCTCGTGGTGAATAAGGCAGCCGGACGCGTGGTGCATCCGGCGCCGGGTCACCGCGATGGGACGCTCGTGAATGCGCTCTTGCACCACGTACAGGGCGAGCGCATGAGCAAGGACACGCCCGAGATGTCGGATGACGATGTAGGGCTTTCGGTGGTGAACGCGCTGCCAAACCGTCCCGACCACCCGGTGATTCGTCCGGGTATTGTGCATCGCCTGGATAAGGGCACGACGGGGCTGCTGGTGGTGGCAAAGCACGATGTGGCGCACCGGCATCTGGCCCAGCAGTTCAAGGCACACACCATCGACCGGCAGTACGTGGCGCTGGTGTGGGGCACGCCGCGTCCGCCCGAGGGCACGATCACCGGTGCCATTGGCCGTGATCCGCATCACCGTACGCGCATGGCGGTGGTGGATGCGGAGCAGGGCAAGCCGGCCACCACGCATTATACTGTGCAGCGCAGTCTGGGCGATGTATCGCACGTTGCGTTTACACTGGAAACGGGGCGTACGCATCAGATCCGGGTGCACGCGGCGCACGTCAACCATCCCATTCTGGCTGATGACACGTATGGCGGTGCGCACATCCGCTATGGACAGCAGGGTGGCAAGCGGCGCACGTTCTTCGATCGGCTGTTCGAGACGCTCGGACGTCCGGCCCTGCACGCGGCGCACCTCGGCTTTACACACCCAACCACCGAGGAGCGCCTTACCTTCGAAGCGCCGCTGCCCGACGATATGCAGACGGTGTGGGCGCAGTTGAACACGTACGCGACAACCTGACGGATCGTCCGAACCGCAAACCGGGGCACGCATACGAGGGGTTGTGTTCGTGTTCCTTCCTCACGGATTAACTTCTGCTCCTGTGTCTACTCCCGAAATCAACCAGTTGCTGCATCCCGATCGCATCCGCGTGGGCCTTTCGTGCGATACCAAACAAGACGCTATCAACACGATGGTGGACTTGCTCGAAGGCAACCCGTCAATCAACGAACTGGCCACCGTTCGCGACGCGGTTTTTGAGCGTGAAGCCACCATGTCCACAGGTGTGGGTAAAGGCTTGGGCCTTCCGCATGCCAAAACCCCGGCCGCCACGGAAACCATTGCCGCATTTGCCACGATGGCTCCGCCCATTCCATTCGACGCGATTGACGATGCGCCAGTCGAGTTGATGTTGCTGCTTGTGGGCCCGACCGCCAACACGTCTCTGCATATCAAAGTGCTGGGACGTATTTCGCGGCTGGTGAACCGCCCGCCGATTCGCGAAGCGTTAATCAACGCCACGAATCCTGAAGGCATCCTCGATACGTTGAAAGAAGCCGAATCGCGGCTCCTTACCTAATCCGTTGATCCGAGCCGTTCGTCCATACCGTTTCACTCCATCCATTCTGTCTCTGTGAGCACCTTCCAGCACATTAAAGGCACCTTCGACATTCTGCCCGACGCCTATACCAGCGGCGATACCCGCATTGCCGCGGCGCATGAATGGCATCATGTGGAGGCGACCCTGCGTGCTGTAATGACGCGTCACAACCTAGAGGAAATCCGCACACCTATTCTGGAGCCCACCGAACTGGTAGCGCGTGGCGTGGGCGAGCATACCGATATCGTAAGCAAGGAAATGTTCGCCTTCGAGCGAAGCGGCACGCACTACGTGCTGCGTCCGGAAATTACGGCGCCGGTCACGCGGGCCTTTCTAGAGCACCACCTGGAGCAGCGTGGGGGTGTGCAAAAGCTGTTCTACATCGGCCCCTGTTTTCGGGCTGAGCAGCCACAAAAAGGGCGCTACCGGCAGTTCCACCAGTTTGGCGCGGAAATCATTGGAGCGGATACGCCCCGTGCCGATGCCGAGACCATTGCGCTCATGCTGGCCTGTTACCGTGCGTTTGGTCTGAGTGGGATGCGCCTCCGCCTGAACACCCTGGGGGAGCCTGCCCACCGTGCGGCGTTTCGCGATGCACTCGTCGACTACCTGACGCCGTACAAAGACGACCTCTCCGAAACCAGCCAGCGGCGCCTCACCACCAATCCACTGCGCATCCTCGACACCAAGGTGGAGCACGAGCAGCGCCTGCTGGAAGACGCGCCCACGCTTTTCGATCATGTGGATGCAGACGCCCGTGCCCATTACGATGCCGTAAAGCAGCATCTGTCCGATCTCGACATCGCCTACGAAGAGGACCCGATGCTTGTGCGGGGCCTGGATTACTACTCGCACACTGCCTTTGAACTAGAGCACGATGCGCTTGGCGCGCAGAGCGCCCTGGCCGGGGGCGGACGCTACGACGGGCTGGCCCCGGCGCTTGGCCACGATGGCCCTCTTCCTGCATGCGGATTTGCGGCAGGCATGGAGCGGCTGTTTCTGGCATTGGATGAGCAGGACTACGACTATCCCGATGCGGAGACCCCCACCGTATTCTTTGCGGCATTGGGCGAAGAAGCCGAGGC
>CAZZCI010000354.1:0-2928 GCA_964653015.1 uncultured Rhodothermales bacterium | reverse complement strand
CTCGGACTCACGTCCCAATCCGAATATCCCGAGGTCCAATCTCTCGCTATAGAAGGTACGCTCCCGCCCTGGCTGCGCGGCACGCTTGTACGCAACGGTCCCGGACAGTTTGAGGTGGGCGACGACAGCTATAACCACTGGTTTGATGGACTGGCGCTGTTGCACGCCTTTACGCTGACAGGCGACGGTGTGTCGTATCGGAGCCGCTTTCTGCGGAGCAGTGCCTACACCGAGGCCGAATCCGAGCATCGCATCACGCAGTCGGCATTTGCCACGGACCCATGTCGATCGCTGTTTGAGCGCGTCATGACGGTGTTTCGTCCGCAGCTTACCGATAACGCGAATGTGAGCATCCACCGGCTGGCAGGCGATTGGGTGGCGCTTACCGAAACGCCAATGCCTGTTCGCTTCGATCCATACACACTCGATACGCTGGGCGTGCACTCCTTCGACGACACGCTTAGCGGTCCGCTCACCACGGCGCATCCACATCGCACTGCCGATGGCACCCTGTACAGCTATGTCGTGGACTTCTCGAAGCCAACCAGCACGTATCGCCTCTTCCGCATCGATGCCGCTACCAATACACGCCACGAACTGGACACCCACACCGTGCGTCGTCCGGCGTACATGCACAGCTTTGCGATGACGCCTCGCTACCTGGCGCTGGTTGCCTTTCCGCTCGTGGTTGATCCGCTGCAGGTGCTGCTTACCGGACGCCCGTTCATCGAGAACTTCGAGTGGCAGCCCGAGCGCGGTACGCAGGTGCATGTGTTTGAGCGCGATACCGGACAGCGCCTCACCACCGTTTCGACCGATCCGATGTTTGCGTTTCACCACATCAATGCGTTTGAGGACGACGACACCCTCTGCATCGACATGGCTGCTTATCCGGATGCGCGGATTGTAGATCGGATGTATCTGGATGCGCTACGTAGCGGCTGGACCGATGTGGAGATGGCCCGTCCCGAACGCCTTCGGGTCGATCTCAACGAGCACACCGCCACGCACGAGCGTCTCTGCGATGTAGGCATTGAGGTGCCTCGCATCCATTACGCAAAGCACAACGGGCAAGCGTACCGCTATGCCTACGGGGCAGGCAACCGCACGCCGGGGCACTTTACGGATGAGATCGTCAAGGTGGATATGTCGGCCGGCACCGCGCAGCACTGGCACGCTGCAGATTGCTTTCCGGGAGAGCCCGTATTCGTGGCTGATCCCAATGGCACTGCCGAAGACG
The DNA here is from genome assembly GCA_964653015.1 of uncultured Rhodothermales bacterium. GTDB lineage: Bacteria > Bacteroidota > Rhodothermia > Rhodothermales > Salinibacteraceae > Longimonas. The sequence goes on along the minus strand of CAZZCI010000354.1, from coordinate 1,688 downwards.
ACGGAGTAGTGCTTTCGGTCGTGCTTGATGCAACTGCCGAGCGTTCTTTTCTCCTCGTGCTTGACGCGACTTCATTCACCGAAATTGCGCGTGCTGAGGCGCCACAGGCTATCCCGCTCAACTTCCACGGCCAGTTTCTGCATGCCGACGATCCGCTGCGTGGACTACATCGGTAGTCTGTTGGGAGCAGCCTCCGGGTACGACGGCTATAGAAGCGACGAGATGGACTCGACAAACGACGTAACGGCCCGTCCGTCGAGCGCAATGGTGACGAGCACCCCGGCAATGGCTCCGCCGATGTGGGCCTCATGCGCAATGCCGCCCCGCTGGCCATCGCGACGGTTCTTCTGGAACGCATAGATGGAGCCCACGACGTATCCGACCGCAAACAGAAGGGCAGGAATAGGCAGCACAAAAAAGAGATAGAGCAGCTCCAGCGGAAAAAACAGGCAGAAGCCAAACACCACACCGCTTACCGCGCCCGAAGCACCAATCGATGCATACCGGGGGTCGGTGTAGTGATATGTAAAGACAACCGTATGGGCAAGCGCCTCACTGATGACATACAGCAGGAAAAAGTCGAACGAGCCCAGCAGCCCTTCTAACACCGGACCAAAGAAGAAGAGCGTGATCATGTTCACCGCCAGGTGGCCTACGCTGCCGTGCACAAACCCGGCTGTCACAAAGCGATAATACTCCCCATTCTCAAACACCCGATATGGCTGAAACGAGAGGGGCTCCATCAGCCGGGGGTTGACGTACAGCACGTACCAGCTGATGGCAATGTTGGCCAGTAACAGGGCACTGGTTACCGGCACATCGAACAGCGAGATCGGGTCCTCAAACGGCATACAAACAAGGAGGAGTCAGTTGAGCACAAGCACCGGTAGGCCGGACATGCGTGCACAGCGCAATGGGCAGAGCCGCAAGATAACGCTGTGGAGATTCTTTATCCCATTGCATGCGCAGGCATTTCGTCGGCGACAGTGTCGAGGAGCGATTGAAAGAGCGGGAGGCCGTCGTCGGAGCCGAGCAGGGCTTCCACATGGCGCTCGGGGTGGGGCATCAGACCCAGCACGTTGCGTTCAGCGTTGCAGATACCAGCAATGTTGCGCGCCGATCCGTTCGGGTTAGCGGTTGGATCGGGGCGGCCTTGTGCATCGGTATAGCGGAAGACAACCTGATCGTTGGCTTCAAGCGCATCGAGCGTTTCGTCGTCGGCCACGTAGCGGCCTTCGCCATGGGCTACGGGAAGCGACACCACCTGGCGGGGCGCATACCGACGGGTGAACGGCGTGTCGGTGCGTTCTACGCGTACGGTGGTGGGTTTACATACAAACCGAAGCGAGTCGTTACGGGCAAGTGTGCCGGGAAGCAGTCCCGCTTCGCACAGCACCTGGAAGCCGTTGCACACGCCAAGCACGTATCCGCCGTCGTCAGCGAATTCAATAACGGCCTCCATGATGGGTGAAAACCGAGCGATGGCCCCCGAGCGCAGGTAGTCGCCATAGGAGAATCCACCCGGTAGCACCACAACATCCACATCAGCCAGGTCGCGGTCTTGATGCCACAAAAAGGAAGCATCAGCGCCCAGCACATGCTTCGTGGCATGATAGGCGTCATGGTCGCAGTTCGATCCGGGAAACGTGACAATGCCAAAGCGGGCCATAGGAAAGCGAAGCCAGTCG
>CAZZCI010000353.1:0-2948 GCA_964653015.1 uncultured Rhodothermales bacterium | reverse complement strand
TCTTGCAATCTCTATATTTCTACTGGGCTGCGAGCCTGGTGAACCTGAAACGGGGCTCCATCTAGATGAAGTGTACGAAGAAGAGGCAGCTTTGCAGGCAATGAAAGTCGGAGAAATCGGAGATAATGCCCCACTTATTGGACTACCTCGTAGTCTTGCCCTGAACAGTGAGGGCATGCTCTACATTTCCGACTTTGATAACAATGAAGTGCATGTGGTATCTGCCGGGGGCGACTCGATAGATACCCTTGGACGATCCGGACAGGGACCCGGCGAGTTTCGAAATACGAGCACGATTACCGTTGGACCCAGCGACTCCCTTTTCGTTAGAGATAGCCAGCGCATTTCTGTGTTTGGCCCCGCGCCGCAACACGAATTTGCGTATAGCTTTCACCTTCCAAGTCCCTATAATGGGAAAACATCAGGCGGTGTACACAAAACGTTAGAAGGGACATTACTGGCTTCGTACAGCCGTCCGAAGAACCCCAACCTCGATCGAGACCCCGGCATCTGGATCATGCGCGTAGACCGTAAGGAAAGCACTCCAGAAACAATTTACCAGATGCCTATGGACGAGATACATGTCCGCGTTCAGAACGGCCACCACCAGAGCGTTGAGCGCCCCTTTGGTCGGAAATCCTTCTACACATACACCGACACGGGCGTATGCTACGGCTGGTCAGATTCGCTGCGTGTGCGGTGTGGTGATGCCGATGGACATGACAGCCTGGTCGTGAACGTAGATCACACCGCGCTTCCCGCAACATCGTCTGAAATCGCGTCCTACCGCGACATCTATGGTGGGGATCGGCTCGCGATGATCGAAGAGGCCGGATTTCATGATACACATCCGGCCTATGAAGGCTTTCATGTGGATACCGACGGACGGATCTGGATACTGGAAGCCGTTCACAAACCTGATGAGTCGCTTACGCTTGAAGAGATACAAGACGTGATGGTAACCTGGTATCGCATTGACCCGGTAGCAGAAACGTATAAGACCATTGAGCTACCTGCAGGACAGACGATAGAGGCCGCCACGGGCACGCACGTGTACACCACGATGGCACCGGTACTCCCCAATGTTTGGATCTATCGGCTCGACGAGTAACACACGATGAAAAACACAGCCCTTGCCTAACCCTGCACGCGTTATATTACGCTACAGCACCTAACTTCCTTTCACTAACCGATTTAATACCTATGACTGTATACTCAAAACTCTCCACTGCCATCGGTGTGCTTTTTGTCGCCGCTGCGTTTGCAATAGCTCCCCTTACGATAGCTCAGCCATCAACCGCCGAGTTTGACATCGTTGTTGAAAAGACCGACGACGGTTTTTCACTGACCTGTAACGAAGGCTGTGCGTGGGAAACGCTAAGCTGGACAGGACACGACGATATCAGAGTCAACTACTTTGGTATGACCGAAGCTGAAGAGGCCGATCACTTCCTGTTCACGCTTGCAGGTACAGACGACGGCTTTGAGTTGGAGGGACTTGCAGGCACAGCTTGGAAGGCACTCGACTGGGGATGCCAAGACACGGAAACGTGTAGAGGCCGCGTTGATGCATCTGGTATCGGACGAGCACGGTAGCACGCACTACGGCTATCATGTTCCGCAAAGACTTTTCGTGGTAGCCGGATCGTAAATACCTATCATAGAACAGGGGAGGCTCACCGAAACGGATGGGCCTCCCTTTTTGTATTGATCACTCAAATGCAACGCAGGTTGCGGGAAAACTCAATAGGAGGAAGGGGAAGCCATCTGAGACGCTGACAAGCAGCCATCAAAATACTGTAATTAATTATTTTACAGGATGCGCACTGTGCTTTATTTCGTGCTGGTTCTTGCCGGAGCATACGTGGCGATTACGGCGCTGGCCTATGCATTTCAACAACAGCTGGTGTTCTTTCCATCGAGCACGATGGCTACCGATCCGGGAGCCGCTGGGCTCGCGTACGAGGAGGTCAGCATCGACACCGAAGATGGAGAAACCCTTCATAACTGGTGGATTCCCGCCGAGGAGGCCGTCGGCACGGTGGTGTTCTTTCACGGAAATGCAGGCAACATTTCTGGACGCGTAGGTACGGCCAACTTCTTCCACGAGCATGATATGAACGTGCTGCTCGTGAGCTATCGCGGCTATGGACGGAGCACCGGATCGCCCTCTGAAGAAGGATTGTACTACGACGCGGATGCCGCATGGCAGTACCTGACTGAAGAACGCGATCTCGCTCCCGCATCCATTCTTGTTTCCGGACGCTCGCTCGGAAGCGCTCCGGCCACTTACCTGGCATCGCGCACCGCACCGGGCGGACTGCTCCTCGAATCGCCGTTCACTTCGCTGACGGATGTAGGCGCGCGAGCCTATCCCATTCTGCCCGTGCGCTTGCTGAGCCGCTTCGAGTTTGACAACGCAGCCCGCATCGCGCAGGTCAACGCGCCGGTGCTCATGATTCACAGTCCCGACGATGAGGTTGTGCCGTACGACCTGGGGCGCACGCTCTACGCCGCTGCCTCGGAGCCCAAGACGTTTGTTGACATCCAGGGCGGGCACAACGCCATGCGCACGGATCAATCGGCCTATCGACAGGCGGTGCGGACGTTCATCCGCGAGCACTGGCCTACCTCCAATGAGTAGCTGGGTAGCGGTTCAATGTTAAGTGATTGACATGTGGTTTACATCATCGCTACCCGCTCGAACCCCCTCTGTCTCCGAGCTTCGCCGCAGGCGTGATCCTGTGGACATCTCCCCCTTGGCCAAGGGGGAGAAACCCGTAGGGAGAGGGGGTTCGAAGAAGACAAAGCTACGGTGTCTAGTTTCCTTATTATTTAGTGTCTATCCACTACCGAGTAGCTGATCTCGTCACTCCACCACCGTCAGTTCGTGTTCAATAACGGTGTCGTCGCGGTTTGAGAAGTCGTTGCCAATGACGCGCTGTCCG
>CAZZCI010000352.1:0-2957 GCA_964653015.1 uncultured Rhodothermales bacterium | reverse complement strand
GGCTATTTTTTGTTGGGGGCTGATTTACTCAACCATGGCCCACATGAGTAAGCGATATGGTGCTGTGTCACACGTCAGAGTTCAGGTTGTGCGAGGTCAATGATTCAAGCTGCGTTGTCAGGGGAGATCCCGGCTCTGGGGCGCTGTGAGCGCCTTGGCCGAGATGACTATGGGTGTTGATAGCTCAAGCGTTTCCTGAAAATTCAGGTGTGACAGTCCAAAGTACTCTGTCACGGTTGAATGTTAGGGTTCGAAATTGTCATCGCGAGGAGGGAGCCTGCGACCGACGTGGCGCTGTGAGCGAAGGCCGACGGAGGAGGCCCATGTAGCCGCCGAATGGCATTCGGTGGAACCATCTCCCCGACGCTCAGCAGGCGCTGATCGATCGAGCGGCGGATGAACACGCGAACAGCGCTCCTAAATCAGGAAGCCTCCTCGTCGCGGCCCTTGGCTAGGCCGATCTCTTCGAGCGCATTGGCCATCTCGTCGAGAATGCTCGGGTCGTCGATGGTTGCAGGAACGTTGTACGGCTGTTTGTTCGCGATCTTTCGGATGGTGCCGCGCAGCGTCTTCCCAGATCGCGTTTTGGGCAGCCGCTTAACGACGGTCGCCTTCTTAAACGAGGCAATCGGACCAATACGGTCGCGCACCATCTGAATCACCTCCTCGACCACCTCCTGCGGGTCGCGGTCAACTCCCGCGTTGAGCACCAGAAAGCCAACGGGCACCTCACCCTTCAGCCTATCTGCAACACCGAGCACCGCGCATTCGGCTACGTCTGGATGGTCGGCCAACACTTCTTCCATCGCACCCGTAGACAGGCGGTGCCCGGCCACGTTGATGATGTCGTCCGTACGCGCCATCACATGGATGTAGCCATCCGCATCGATGTAGCCCGCATCAGCCGTTTTGTAGTAACCCGGAAACTCCTGCAGATAGGCCTCCTTGTAGCGGGATTCGGCGTTGTACAGCGTGCTGAGCGTGCCGGGAGGAAGTGGAAGTTTGGCGACAAGGTCACCAATTTCACCAGGCCCTCTCGGCGTGCCGTTGGGACCCATAACCCGCACATCCCACCCCGGTGCCGCTTTGGTGGCCGACCCGTACTTAACCGGGAAGTGATGCAATCCCATACAGTTGGCAGCGATGGCCCAGCCGGTTTCGGTCTGCCACCAGTGATCGATGACGGGAACGCCCAGGTTGTTCTCAGACCACTGAATGGTATCCGGATCGGAGCGCTCGCCTGCCAGGAAGAGAATCTCGAAATTAGAGATGTCGTAGTCGTTGATCAGACTCCCTTTCGGATCCTCCCGCTTGATGGCGCGATAGGCAGTGGGGGCGGTGAACATACACTTTACGTTGTGCTCCGAGATCACGCGCCAGAACACGCCCGCATCGGGGGTGCCTACCGGCTTCCCTTCAAAGAGCACAGTGGTGCATCCCTTAAAGAGCGGCGCATATACGATGTACGAGTGCCCTACCACCCAGCCTACGTCCGAGGCCGCCCACCAGACATCGTCCTCGTTGATGTCGTAGATCGCCTTCATGGTCCACTTTAGCGCCACCGCATGCCCGCCGTTGTCGCGCACCACGCCCTTGGGCTTTCCGGTTGTGCCCGAGGTGTAGAGAATGTAAAGCGGATCGGTGGCGGCTACGGGCACGCAGCCTACAGGAGCGGCCTCCGCCATCAGCGCACGCCACTCGTGGTCGCGGCCCGCAACGAGCGAGGCCGTCTCCTGCGGACGCTGGAAGATGATGCAGGTCTCCGGTTCGACCTCAGACAGCGTAATGGCTTTGTCGAGGAGCGGCTTGTACTCGATGATGCGCGAGCCTTCAATCCCGCATGACGCAGACACAATGGCTTTCGGGTTAGCGTCGTCGATGCGCGTGGCCAGCTCCTTGGCCGCGAACCCGCCAAATACCACCGAGTGCACGGCTCCGATACGCGCACAGGCCAGCATAGCAATGGCCGCCTCGGGAATCATCGGCATGTAGATGACCACCCGGTCGCCCTTACCCACGCCTTGCTCGGCAAGCACACCCGCAAACCGGGCCACCTCATCGCGCAGCTCGGCGTACGTGTATTTTTTGATGGTGGCGGTGACGGGGCTATCGTAAATCAGCGCGACCGTGTCGCCGCGCCCCCGGTCTACGTGCAGATCCAGCGCGTTGTAGCAGGTGTTGAGTTTACCGCCGACAAACCAGCGGTAGAACGGCGCATCAGACGTGTCGAGCACCTGATCCCACTTCTTGTGCCAGTGCACATCCTCTGCGACCTCGCTCCAGAATCCCTCAGGGTCCTCAATCGAGTGCTGATAGACTTCCTCGTACGTATTGGCCATGGTTTGCCTCTTGCCTTGGTTGAGATGGAGTGGAACCCGGTGTGCGTCTTTGCTGGAACCGCTTTCACTGCACGATAGCGCGAAGATTTGCACATCAGATTCTACGAAATTGATCTTGTACTGTCAAGTCCCGTTCCCATCGCCCACCAGACCGCCGGCCCCGCTGAAAGCCGTATCCTGATATTGGGCCTGCGTGATGCGCCATGCGGTAATCGATTCAGTCACAACAGGTAACGGGAGATACGTCAAACGCGGCAGAGATATGCAAGAGAGCAAGCAATGCGCTACAGTGCCACACCGTGCTCGATCTGTCCGAGCAGCTGATCGACGCGCCGGGCGCCGGGCTCGGTATCCGCAAACTGAAGCGGCGGTTCATCGCCCAGAGCCATGTTGGGCGCGTGCATCCACGCACGGGCATCCTCGGTCGTGCCAAACACCGCCTTGGCATGACGCACCAGCCGAAGAATCCGCAGCGCCCGTTCCGACTCATCGGGACGCAGCACCCCGTCCTTCTTGCGGCGCGTTAGCGTACGCTTTGGAATACGCACGACGCGCGCAAGCTCGGCATCCGTAAGATCCAGCGCCTGCTTGATATGCGTGAGAACCTCCGACGGCACG
>CAZZCI010000351.1:0-2975 GCA_964653015.1 uncultured Rhodothermales bacterium | reverse complement strand
TCATCTCTACGGTGTGGTTCGTGCAGAGGGCGTGTTGCTTGATTCCAGCAGAGAGTGTAGCACCGGCGGCACCGTGACGCGGCTGGCAAGCGCAACCTGCACATCTCTATCACGATTGTAAATGTCATTGCGGAAGTGTACGGTCCCATGCGAATCGGCCCAGGCTGTCCAGTACTGCAGATGCACCGGCACGCGCTCGGTCAGTGTCACAGCCCGCTCGGCAGTACGATTCATGTTGCGCTGAATAGCGGCCCGGTCCCACCCTTCGTTTTCGCGGAGCAAGTACTCGGCCAGCTTTACCGGCTGTGCAACACGAATGCAGCCTGAGCTAAAGCCACGCTCCGGGCGTCCGAACAGATGCTGCGTGGGCGTATCGTGCAGATACACATTGTGCTCATTTGGAAACATAAACTTGACTTGGCCCAGCGCATTGTTGGGCCCTGGATTCTGGCGCATCCGGTACGGGAAATTGCGTGCATGAAGCGATTCCCAATCGATGCTCATTGGATCAACGGGCTGCGCATTGGCGCTCCATCCGCGAAACAGTTGAAAGCCCTGTCGCGCCACCGCCGACGGATCGCGTTTAAACTCGGGCAGCTTGTCGCGTGTGGCAATGCTGTGGGGCACGTGCCAATACGGACTCATGACCAGGTACGAAATCTCATCCGAAAACACGGGCGTTTGTCGGTAGGGACGCCCCACAACCACCGGCATGTCAAGCACTATTTCACCTTCTTCGACCACGTACAGCCCAAACGATGCGATATTCACTAGCACGTAGCGTCTGCCCAAATCCGACGGCAACCAGCGCACGCGTTCCAGATTCACGATGATCTGGTCGACACGGGCTTCGGCAGACACATTGAGCGCGCCAAGGGTGGCCGGCCCCACGCGGCCATCTGTCGCCAGTCCATGCCGATCTTGAAACGCGAGGACGGCTTCATGCAGCGGGTTGTCGAACACCGTAGCCAACGAGTCGGGAACAGGATCCAGGCGCTCTGTTGTCTCCAGGCGGGCCCGAAGCTGCGCCACCCGCGGATCATCCATCCCGCGCTCCAGCGTAGGTCCTGCATTTACAATCGACCAGCCTCCGTCCTGCACGATGCCTCGGTAACGCGCCAGCGCGGTGCGCAACGCTGTGTAACCGTCGTGCTGCGGACGCAATGAACGGAGCGCCTGGTGCACTGCGCGTCCATTATCAATGGCTTGAAACGAATCAAGCAAATCCATCACGCGCGGCTCGATATTCCACGACCGCATCAGGCGCTGCGGGTCAACCCGGCCATTGAGCAGATGCCCCGCATACAGCAGAAACGCGTCGCTACAGAGCAACTCCAGATCGATTAGATGCGCGGCCCGTTCTTCGGGATTGGCGGTGCGAAGAGCAGACAGGGTTTCTTGCATGGCCTCCAGATGGTACTCTGCCGACTGAAGCCCTTCACGCTCGGCCTGTCGCAATGCCGCTCGTAACGCATACGCGGTCATTTTCTGCCGCATCGGAGCAACCCACACCGGTTGAAACCCGCGCTCTTCGTAAAATTGTGCCATCTGTGGGATGGTGTGCAGCGAAGCCATGTCGCCTGTAAGCACCCCTGCAGGTGCCTCACGCAACATTTCAATCCGCTCGCGCAGCGCATCATGAAGTGGGTCGGATGCATCGTCGGGAGAGGCCTGTGCCGTTGTGAAAAATATACCCGATCCCCACAGAATCAGGGCACCAAGAATGAGAATGCGTTGCATAATAAAATAGATCGATTGGTTTTGGGAGACATCACGCATACGCATCCAGAGCACACACGTGCCTGTTGTTTTTCAGCGGAACCGAATTGTGTCTCGTGAAGTGATTTAGTACCTGCCAGATCCTACCCGCCCCTTTCTAACAGACCGCTTGCCTGCTATTGTGTATTTACATGTTGTTGGCGTATTCCTCCTCATGAGCCTGGGTTGGGCTCCAACGACCATAGCTGCCGACGATCCCACGTTCGCGGTGCAGTTCCAGGACGACTGGATTCAAGAACCGATCATGGCTGTAACGGTGATGCCGGGCGAGGAAGTGCCGCTCACCATTGACAATCGCCGTGAGAAGGGTGCCACAATGCGGATTGAAGCCCCCTCGGATACCACAGCATGGACGGCCACGGAGCCGTGGCTGTTTACCGCGCCCAATACCCCTGGTCTGTATCCCGTTCGCATCACCGATATAGAAACTGAGGCAACCATTCAACTGCAGGTGTTTGTGCTTACGCCCTGGGCAAACAACGGTCCGTATGCTGAAGGGTACCGTATCGGGCAGTACCAGCAAGAGCCGCGTCGGGGCCTGAGTGCGTACGAGCCGCCCAAGGGCCTTATCCGAGTCACCGAAGATATGGTTGATGCCCCGGTGGCTCCTCATTTTACGCTAGAGCAGTTTCTCTCCAAGCAAACCAATGAAACGCCAGAGTTTATGCTGGTGGAGACGCGGCTCTTACAACTTCTGGAAAAGGTGCTCGCTGCCGTACGGGCTGACGGGCACGACGTGGAGACGCTGCACGTTATGAGTGCCTTTCGAACGCCGCACTACAACCGGTCGATTGGCAATACAACTGTGTACAGCCGCCACCTGTACGGCGACGCCGCCGATATTTTTGTAGATCGAACGGGCAACGGACGCATGGACGATTTGACGGGTACTGGACGCGTGAATGAGGCCGATGCTGTGTACCTGGCCGACCTGGTTCAGCGCGTCAAAGAGGAAACCAACGTCGATTATGCGGGCGGTATTGGCATTTACGGCCCGGCGCCGCACCGCGGCCCTTTCGTACATGTGGATGTGCGTGGCTACCGCGCTCGGTGGTAACATACAGGCCCACACCCGCAGGGGGCTTACTACCGTGACAAAGAGGAAGAACACGCGTTATTCCGGACTATTGCTCTGTCACGCATGTCTGCCACGCAGGGTTGATTCGCTCGCTTGAGTGCACAGCATCCCTCCCCCC
>CAZZCI010000350.1:0-2979 GCA_964653015.1 uncultured Rhodothermales bacterium | reverse complement strand
GCGTTGCGGGGGCATTACATCTGCACAGATCGTGTGTTATAAGTAAAGGGTGGGGCTGACCAGCAAAGAAAGCCCGCCCTCTTCAGTAGTGAAATACATTCCCCATTGGGTAGTGGTAAAACGAGATGGAAGCCTCCCAAAAGCACTGTTGAACGCACTTACTGCGCTGCCACACCTGCAAGTTGGGGGCCGGGACAACGACAAGCGGGTGGTCCTGCCCATCTCGGTGGAGCTCTTTATAACACAATCACTACCTGCTCCCACACGATTCGCTTCATCATTTCTTGCTTTCCGAGATGTCAGTGCCTACCTTCAGACACATTATAGCCACTGTCGTTTTCGTTACCTACCAAAAGCTCACCACACAGTTATGTCTTCTTTTATGCGGTGCATCCTTGCTTTCTTCGTTTGCATGTTAACTATGCTGACCATCATGCCGCATGAGGCAACGGCATGTAGTTGTGCGCCGCCCCTTCCTCCGCTTGAGGCTGCCGCAGCGTCCGATGCCGTGTTTCTTGCCGAGATCACAGCGATTAACGACGCGAACGAAGCGGACGACGCGTCTTTCATGAACCGCATCTGGGCATGGTTTTCGGGGACTCCCACATCAGAAGAGCGCCTCGATCCGTCGCGCGATCTGCAGGTGGAGTTCACGGTCATGGAAGCCTACAAAGGAGTGGAGGGAGGAAGCGGCCATCTAGCTACAAAAGCATCATCGTCTTTGTGTGGCTACACTCAGTTTCAGGAAGGCAAATCCTTTCTAATTTATGGATACCACGGTAGTGAGGACGGTTTGCGAACAAACTTATGTACGCGTACGACCCCTGCATCGAACGCGTCGGATGAAATAGATATCCTGCGTGCTGAGTACGGCGCGTAGCACAACACACCAGAGTTTGCAATGGATGTGTAACCTCGTTTCAGCATGGAGCGGCTGTATAGCCACGTAACCCACGTATCCACCAAACCGGAATGAACAATGACAACGACCAATGCTGAGCTTCAGCAATGCACGCTCTCGTACACCACCCGTAATCCCTGGCCATTTGTCCTTAGCCTACTACTCATCGGAGTGCTGGCAAGCACGCCGTTGACGGCTATAGCTTCAACAGGACCTGTCTTGGACGATATACTCGACCTGATCAATGAAGCGCGGTCGTCCCAGCAGCAGTGTGGCGACACAACCTACGACCCGGCGCCGCCGCTTGCATGGAGTAGCGACCTTGAGACTGCAGCCACTGGGCATTCCGAAGACATGGTGGCCCGCAACTATTTCAGTCACGAGAATCCCGACGGAAGGTCTGCCAGAGATCGCATACGCAGCGTCAACAGCGCATTCAACCATGTAGCGGAGAACATCGCCCGAGGGCAATCTAGCCCCGAGCAGGTCATGGAGAGCTGGATGAACAGTCCCGGCCACTGTGCCAACATTATGAACGACCGCTTCACAAAAGTCGGCGTGGGGCTCGCGATGGGTACGATGGAGCGTAATGGCAATAGCTGGGAGATGCCATATTGGACGTTAAAGCTGGCGCGTGAAGCCGATCAAGCAGAACGTATCCAGCCGGGGGAGCCCAATGCAATACCCGCCGACCGAGCAGCCAGACCAGCATACGAGGCAAAGCAGATTGCACTGGATCACGATGCCATCCTGAACCGCCTCACCGAACTTCGTCAGGGGGGGTACAGCTGCACCGCAGAGGGACGTCCCCAAACGGCATTTCATGTGCTCGCATGGCACGACGAGTTGGAACGCTGGGCGATGAACAATTCCAGTCGCGCTGCGGAGCAAGATCAACTCAATGCGGATCGACAGTTCCGGCCCGTTCGTGTGGATTCGCAGGACGGCGCTTTCGACTGGGGCCGTATGATCATGGAGCAGGGACCTGCTAATTTTGAGGAAGCCCTTCAGAAGTGGTTATCCGACCCGGCCAAATGTCGGTTTATTTTCAATGCATACAACACGCACACTGCCGTTAGCGCTTCGGTGCAAAGTGACCCTCAAACGGGAGAGCCCAAGGCAGGTGCTGATGTGTACTGGACGCTGATGAAAGGCCGCGGCACCCCGCAAACCATGCAGGATGAGTTCACTGCGTTCTTCAGCGGACAGTCTATCGAACTATACGGACGCCCCACCTGCAGTTTAACACAGCGTATGCACCGAGAGCTTACAGCATTTGGTATTGACCACGAAGCGGCCTTTTACGAGGGATGGGAAGGGCCCAACTTTGACAAAAAGCGCGCGGCTCGGCGTCAGGCAAGTCAGACGGTACGTGGAGCGCCCGGCCTGCCTATCTTGGTGATTGGGGATACCGTTTATTCCGGCTTCTCAACGCTGTTTAGCCTCTACCAGGCGATGCAGCCCGCGGACTAATGGTCTGTAGGGGACGGCTGAAGGCAGAAGCGCGTGCCGGACCGTGGCCAGGTGGTTCTTCCCGGATTGTGATGATGGCTACTGCTGTGTCACACCTGAATGTTAGGGTATGGAGACGTGTCAAGCTCTACGTCCTACCTCCCCCAAAACCTGTCATGGTACGTCTCGTAACCGCAAGGAAGGCGTACGTTCAGGTGGAAGATCTCGTAACGTCACAGCGTGTACGTGTTTAGCGTGTTAGAATGGCCGCCCGGGATATCCGCTCCGCTCCTGATCCCGGGCTACAGAACGGCGCGATGTGAGCAAAATCCATAGCCGGGGACCGCTTGCGTCCCCGGCGATCTGTGGTATGTCACTAAACACGTACCACAGCGTGCTGTGACGCCTCCAGAGTTGTTCGGTGCTCATCAGGCGCTGTACGATCGAGCGGCGCTGTGAGCGTAGCGAACGAGTACGCCTGGGGTGCGATCTCATGCCGTTGATTGGGCGGCTGCATCCGGTTTGATAGTATGAGATTGCTTCGCTCCGCTCGCAATGACATGATTGGGGGTTATTCTCGGTACGTTAGAGGGTACATGTGTTACCCGAAGATTGACATGTGACAC
>CAZZCI010000349.1:0-2979 GCA_964653015.1 uncultured Rhodothermales bacterium | reverse complement strand
CGCAGCACATAATGCAAGATGCCGCCGTGGCGGTAGTACTCCACCTCAACCGGCGTATCGCAGCGGTTCACCGCCGTAAAGCGGATCTCCGTGCCGTCTTCTTTGGTCGCAATCACTTCCACATCCTGACCCGCTTCGAGATCATCATCGAGCGGAATGTCGAACGTTTCCGTGCCGTCGAGTCCAAGGGATTCGGCGGTGTCGCCCTCTTTGTACTGCAGCGGCAGCACGCCCATGCCGATCAGGTTTGAGCGGTGGATACGCTCGTAGCTTTCCACGATCACGGCATCCACGCCAAGGAGAATGGTCCCCTTCGCAGCCCAGTCGCGGCTGGAGCCCATGCCGTAGTCCTTACCGCCAAGCACCACAAGCGGGACATCGTTATCGATGTAGTCCATCGCAGCATCAAACACCGTGGTGACTTCTCCGTCGTTTAGGAAGTTGCGGGTAAAGCCGCCTTCCACCACGTTGCCCTCTTCATCGCGCACCAGCTCGTTCTTGATGCGAATGTTGGCAAAAGTACCACGCATCATGACCTCGTGGTTCCCCCGACGCGCACCATACGAGTTGAAGGCATACGGCTTCACGCCACGCTCCTTCAGGTATTTGCCCGCGGGGTACTCCTCAGGAATCGATCCTGCTGGGGAGATATGATCGGTAGTGGTCGAATCGCCAGCTTTCACCAGCACGCGTGCGCCTTCAACCGACTCGATGGGCGGCACTTCGGGCGTCAGGTCCATAAAGAACGGAGGCTCCTGGATGTATGTGGACTCGTCGTCCCATGCATACACCGAACCTTCGGGGATCGAGATGTTATTCCACGTCTCGTTGGACTCCTCGATGCCCTCGTACTCCTGCTTATAGAACTCAGGCTTCACGACCTCATCGATCATGGTCTTGATCTCGTCACTCGTGGGCCAGATGTCTTCAAGATAGACCGGATCACCGGCATTGTCGGTGCCAATGGGATCTTCAGTCAGGTCGATATCGACGGTACCGGCCAGTGCATACGCAACTACGAGGGGTGGTGACGCCAAGTAGTTGGCCTGCACAAGCGAGTGGATGCGGCCTTCGAAGTTCCGGTTGCCAGAGAGCACGCCGCTTACAATCAGGTCACCGTCTTTGATGGCTTCCTCCACAGCGTCGGGGAGGGGGCCGGAGTTACCGATGCAGGTGGTGCATCCGTATCCAACTGTGTTAAACCCAAGCTGGTCGAGGTATGGCATCAGATCGCCTTCCACGAGGTACTCGGTAACGACCTTCGAACCGGGTGCAAGACTGGTCTTCACGTACGGCGGGACAGTCAGTCCTTTTTCGACTGCCTTCTTGGCGATCAGGCCAGCGCCGAGCATTACCGACGGGTTGCTGGTGTTGGTGCAACTGGTAATCGCTGCAATGACAGTGTCGCCGTGCTTCAGGTCGAGCTCGTAGGTGCCGTCGTTGTAGGCTCCCGTATTGTCGAGCGCCTCTTCCTTGAGTCCAAATCCAATGGGGCCCGCCTCGCGGGTGAGCGACTCGTTGAACTCCTCGGGCAACTCCGGCACCGCAATGCGGTCTTGCGGGCGCTTCGGTCCGGCTACGCTGGGTGTGATGGTGCTCAAGTCCAGCTCCAGCACATCGAGGCATTCGGGCGCTGGGGTGTCCGGTGTGTGGAAAAGGCCCTGCTCCTTCGTGTAGCGTTCCACGAGCTGCACCTGCTCCTCTGAGCGGTTGGTGCGGCGCATGTAGTCGAGTGCCGCATCGTCAATGGGGAAGAAGCCCATCGTAGCGCCGTACTCCGGAGCCATGTTGGCGATGGTGGCGCGGTCGGGAATGGTGAGCGTCTGCATGCCTGGACCAAAGAACTCCACGAAGCGGCCCACAACGCCGTACTCGCGCAGCATCTCGGTTGCTCGAAGCACAAGGTCGGTGGCGGTGGCGCCCTCGGCAAGTTCGCCCGTCAGGTTTACGCCGATCACCTCAGGCATCAGCATGTAGATGGGCTGGCCTAGCATGGCGGCTTCGGCTTCGATGCCTCCTACGCCCCAGCCGAGCACGCCCAGACCGTTGATCATGGTGGTGTGGCTGTCGGTCCCCACAAGCGAGTCGGGATACGCCAGATCGATCCCCGTATTCGTAGAACGCGTCCATACGCCGCGGGCTACGTATTCGAGATTGACCTGGTGACAGATGCCGCTGGCGGGCGGAACCACCGAGAAGTTTTCAAACGCTTCGCTGCCCCACCGCAGAAACTCGTAACGTTCGCGGTTGCGCTTAAACTCGATCTCGGAGTTCAGCTGGATCGCTTCGGTGGTGCCGAAGTGATCAACCTGCACGGAGTGATCAATGATCAAGTGTACGGGCACCTGAGGGTTGATCTCGTTCGGATCGCCACCCAGGCGTTCCATAGCAGAACGGAGCGCTGCAAGGTCAACCACAGCGGGCACGCCAGTGAAATCCTGCAACAGCACGCGCGAGGGCACGAACGGGATTTCTTCTTCGGCGGGCGCACTCGGGTCGTACTGCGCAAAGCGGCGAACGTCGTCTTGGGTGATCATCGTGCCATCGCACTCGCGGAGCATCGACTCCAGCAAAACACGAATGGAGACGGGCAGATGATCGAGCTCGTACCCTTCATCTTCGAGGGCACTAAGCCGGTATAGATAAGCCTCTCCCGACCCCGTGTCAAACGTATCACGGGCGTCGAAAGGGTCATTGGTTAGCGCACGGGGATCAGGCATGACGCATAGCTAATGGTGTAAAGAGTCGGATGAGTCGTGGCTATCGTCTTACGTCACTGTAACGTTTAGTTTCTGCCCGCAGCCGGGTTTGCGCGGTTTTCGTGGAGAGATGCGTGTGGGGGAGTAAAGCACTGGGTAGTGGATAGACGCTAAGTGATGAGGCGATTGGATCCCGCAGCTTCGTCTCGGTCGACCCTCTCTCTATTTGCTGCGCTCCATCAGTCCATCAATCGGCCTACAGAATCGTGTAGTGCTCCCC
>CAZZCI010000348.1:0-2991 GCA_964653015.1 uncultured Rhodothermales bacterium | reverse complement strand
TAGAAGCGTTGATAGCTCAAGCTCTCCCCTACCATTCAGGTGTGACACAGTAATAGTCGAGTGGTTGAAGCAGAGCAGGGGTACGGTTGGCGTCTACACGCAGTGCGATATACGAAGGGGGTGGGAGGTGAGCAGTTTCCAATGCATTGCCATGTTTAAGCAAGCTCGCGTGCTACTACGTTCGCAGAGACGCATCCGTGCGCCAAAGCTTCCCCCACATACACGCTAAACACGCCGAACAACTCGCTCAAAAAAGGATGCTGACTCCGGTGCGGCGTGCGTATGTTTGAATCAGGACGTCAGCGCTGTGCTACATCGCTGTACGGTTTCGTGTTGACAAACGCCCTGATCTGATATGACGCCCTCTGACGCTGCATCCGAATCGCGCATCGCTCGTGCGTTACGTGCCGTTACTGCAACGATGCACCATCATGACACGCTCATGGAGCAATCGCGTACGCTGTACCGACGTCAGCAGCATCCGCTGCACACGGAGCCCCGCGTGATGCATTGGATTGACCGGTACCTACGTTTCTATGACTCAAAGCCGTTGTATCATCTGGATGCCAGACATGCTACCGTCTTCCTGTCGTTTGTGGTGACCGAAGCCACGCAAGACGAGGCCGAGGGCGCGCTTCGCTTTTTCCACGAAACGGTGCTGCTTCGCCCGCTGCCCAAAACGCTCGACTATCGGGTGGGGCGTTCTCCACTGCCTGCTCCGCCGGATCCCGCCCCGATACCAACAAACCGCACGCTGTGGCCTTCGACACAGGAGGAGTAGTGCGCTGTCGCAGGTCAGCCTTTGAGTAACGCATGTGCTCCCTAACGTACCGGGAAAAACGCACACCTTTGTCATTGCGAGCGCAGCGACGCAATCTCATGCTATCAGGCCGGATGCAGCCGCCCAATCAACAGCACTAGAAATGGCGAGCCAGGTATCGGAAGAAGCGCTGTACACGGCGGGCATTGACCCCCAGGTCACTGTATCCCACTCGGCTGGCACTGCGTACATGAAGGGTACCGCCGCCTTGCTCAGTAGGACGAACGGCAATGTGCACGTCGTCTTTGAACACAAATGCGACGCGATAGACCGCATGTGCAGCGTAGTCATCGCGATCGGTCGTCATCTCAACTGGACTCAGGTCAGATAACGCAGCTAGCGCAGCCTGATAGAGACGATCGGGCGCAGCCTCAAAGGTGCGAGAGGTGCGCTCGCAATTGGGGGTGTCGGGGCACGGGGGAACGGGGGTAGACATACGGCGCAGGGAGGACGGAAACCAAGGGAGGGGTACATGCTACGTCAGGCAATGCCCTTACGGCATATTGGCCGCGGCCTCCTGTTCCAAGGCCCGTTCGTCGTTGTACTTAGAGGGGCACTTCACCAGGATATGATCAGCGATGAATGCGTCATCGCCAGGATAGCCTTCAATAACGAGTTGCTCGGCCTCCTCAAAGTTGCCCGGTTTAGGATCGTTGTACTGCACCTGGCGCACCGTGCCGCTTTCGTCCTTCATATAGAAGGTGAATACGTTTCGCTCCACATCGTAATTTGTGGGACGATCTTCGACCCAGTCACCCACGACATGGGCTTTGCTGCCGCTGGCTTCAGCCTCGGCAAATCCCATATAGCCGCCAACCTGACCGCCAAAGTTGAGAAACAGGACCGTTCCGAAGCCCAACATGAGCACGAAACCAATAATTCGTTTTGGACGCATGGAAATACGGGGGTTACGAAAGGTTATACGTCATTTGAAGTTTTTTGCTCAAGCCGCTGTTCCAGAGTGTCAATCTTGCGATCGGTACGATAGATGTAGACCATGATGCCGACCCAAACGATAAGTAGCACAACAACCGCCACATAGATTTTTCCATCCACTGCCATGACTTGCTCAAGCGCATCTGGTTCTGCAGTAGGCATGGATTCTTGTTGCGCCCATGCGGTATCGGCAGCGGTGGTGTCTGCGGTAGCATCGAATGAATGAATCGTCATGAACGCAACAATTCAGCAGAAAAGGAACAGGTTGGTGGGAAAGCAATAACGCGGCAGTCACGATGATGTTATCAGCGCTGAAGCGCGTTCGCGCCATTCGATCACCGCGAGGCGCACGCGCTGGGTATACATCACCCAAAACAGCCCAAAGAAGGCAAGCACCGATGGATAGAAAATCCATCGCATTGAGGGCGCCAGATCGGACTGAGAGAGCGCTGGGCTGCCATCGGCACCGGGGTGCAAGCTGGCCATCTGATTCGGCAGGATGTACAGCAGAAACGGCATAGTCACAAAAGCAAACAGGTTGTACACGGCTGCCACACGGGCCCGTACGGTTTCTGACTCAATGCTATCCCGAAGTACAAAATAGGCTGCGTAAATAAGCATGAGCACCAGCGCCATAGATTGCTTCGGGTCCCAGTTCCACCACTTGCCCGTGCCTTCATACCATGTAAAGCGCGCCCACACCATACCGGTGATAAGCCCGAGGATTCCAAATGCAATAGCTAGCCGAGCCGCCTCGCGTGCACGAATGTCGCGCACAACGGCTCCCGTGCGTAAATACTGGGCCGAGTGATACGCAGATACGAGCGTAGCCCCCATCAGGGTAAACCACATGGGAACGTGGAAATAGAGGCTCCGCGCTGACTCTTCAATGATGGCCAACTGCGGAATATCGCGCAGCAGTCCGGCCACAATCACGACGCACAGCGTGAGAAACACTGCGCCTTGCACGACACGGTAGCCACGGGGACGCCCAACAAGATCCGGAGGGGTAGCCATAGCGTGTATTGTTTAGATGCACATGGATATCCTGCTACGTCTCCGTAACAGGCGTATTCCCACCGTTCTGGTGAATTCAGAGCAAATCGGATTCGATGTGCTCTTTTCATGGCGACCATTGCCACTCCCTCTCACCCAAGAGCAGCATTCCTATCTATTCCGTAACACGTTCTCACCATCTTTGTGATAGAATCCTGCAAAACATAGCAGCATCCTAC
>CAZZCI010000347.1:0-3000 GCA_964653015.1 uncultured Rhodothermales bacterium | reverse complement strand
CCTAATATGAAGATCTGGCAGAACGCCAATTACACAACAATCGGGACTTGATCGAAGAGGCTGTCGTCGGACTCACCTTCTTGAATCCAATTGATTTAGCACGCATCCTGCTTCTCCTGGAGTTTGATCTGTCGGCGATGATGGGTTTCACCGGAGCGGTCTTTCAGCGGTTCTTTGGAAGCGGACTTGGCATGTCGCTATCGATTGGCGCACTGGTTCTCTGGCTCCTCATTCCGCTGGGGCTAAGCCTGCGCTACTTCAACCAGAAAGACCTGTAGCAGAACAACTTTACAGCCACAAAACAGCATGCAATAGAAAATGGTGTAGTTTATCGTTCTGGGCCGGGGTTCGTAACAGAGGTAAAGGGGACGGTGGATAAACTCCTACCGTCCCTGTATACTATACTGTTGCCACACTCTTTTTCAGTATCCCCGCTTTCCGTATGCACGCCTTGTCACGTTTTTTCCTTATCGGTACGCTTGTGGCCGCCTTTAGTCTGTGGGCCATGCCCGTACAGGCGCAGGAGGTCCCCCTTGCGATCGACACGCCCATCGAAGGAGTGACTAGCTATAACTCGGACATTCCCACTCCCGAGGAAGTCATTGGACATCAGATTGGAACCCGCCATACTCGCTCTGCCCAGGCCGTTGAATACTTCGAGGCCGTTGCGGAGGTAAGCGATCGTGTGGTCACCGAGCGCCACGGCATGAGCCATGACAACCGTCCGCTCGTGCATGCGCTGGTGGCCCCGCCTGAAGACATTGACCGCCTTGACGACATCAAAGCGCAAAACCAGGCGCTCTCGTCGAATCCCGAATCGGTATCGGATGCTGATCTCTCCGATCTCCCTTCCGTCGTGTACATGGGCTACGCTGTGCATGGAGACGAAGCCAGCGGCACCGAAGCGGCGATCCTGCTGCTCTATCACCTGGCTGCTGGCGAAGGCCCAGCCATTGACGCCGTGCTCGATAACGTCGTTACACTCATCGATCCGGTCTTCAATCCCGATGGGCGCGACCGGTTTGTTAACTGGGTCAACGGCAATCGCGGCCACACCCCTGCGGTAGACGATCAAGACCGCGAGCCCAATCAGCCCTGGCCGGGCGGACGCACCAACCACTACTGGTTTGATCTGAACCGCGATTGGCTTCCGGTACAGCACCCCACCTCGCAAGCACGCATTGCCCTGTATCAGGAATGGCGCCCCCAGGTGCTCACGGATTTCCACGAAATGGGGTCTGAAGCCACGTACTTCTTTCAGCCGGGCGTACCCAGCCGCACCAACCCAAACACCCCCGACATCAACCAGGAGTTGACGGCTGAGCTGGCCGAGTACCACGGCGACTTTCTCGACCAAATCGGGTCGCTCTATTACACGCGCGAACAGTTCGATGACTTTTACTATGGCAAAGGCTCTACGTACCCCGACGTACAAGGCACGGTAGGCATTCTCTTTGAACAGGCGGCATCGCGCGCCCTGAAGCGCGAAACCCAGAGCGGTGAGATGAACTACGCCTACACCGTACGCAACCAGTTCCTTACGTCGCTCTCTACAGTACAGGGCTCTGCTGAAATGCGAGAGGACCTGCTTCGCTATCAGCGCGACTTTTATGCCGACCGGCAAGACAACCTGGCGGATGCGCCGATGACCGGCTACTTAATCGATACCGAAACGTATCCCCAACGTGCACAGGCGCTGGGCCAACTCCTTCAGCAACACCGTGTTGAGCTGTTCGACCTGGCGCAATCTGTGGATACCGATGATCGCACCTACGAGCCGGGTTCGGCCTACTGGGTCCCGCTCGATCAGGAGCAAGGGCAGTTCGTGAAAGGCGTAATGGAGACGCAGACCACGTTTCAAGACTCGCTCTTCTACGACGTATCCACCTGGACGCTGCCGCTCGCGTTTGGAGTGGATTATACGGAAGTAACAGAATCTCTCTCTGGTGTTGCAGGCGATCGCATCGATGAGATGCCGTATGAGGGCGGCTCTGTGATCGGTGGTGAGGCCGAGGTCGCGTACGTAATGCCATGGGGCCGCTACTTTGCCCCGCGCGCTCTTTATCGGATCCAGGATGCCGGACTTACCACCCGCATGATTCCTGATCCATTTGAGGCGCCAGTTAATGGAAGCATGCAATCGTTTGATCGCGGCTCTATTGTGGTTCCTCTGCAACAGCACGATGCCACTCGCGAGGAGGTCCACGCCGCCGTGCAAGAAGCGGCCTCGTCTGATCATGTCGAAATTTACGCAGTAGACCGCAGCATGACGGCGCCGACAGGCCCCGACCTAGGTACGCGCAGTGCAACCGTGCTCGAACAGCCGAAGGTCGGCCTGCTCGTGGGCACCAACGACCGATCGCGGTGGAGCGGAACCAGTGCTCTGAATGCCGGCGAAGTGTGGCATCTGCTAAGCGAGCGCTTTGAGATGCCCGTGTCGTTGCTCGACATACGCTATCTCGATGGTCTCGACCTTTCTAAGTACACCACCATCGTCATGGCGGGCGGTAGCTACAATGGGGTGGACGACGAACAAATTGCCGACTGGGTGTCCGACGGGGGCCATCTTGTCGCTATGCACAGCGGCGCGCACTGGCCTGTTCAACATGAAATGATTGAGCTCGAAGCGAAATCACTTGATGTCGACTCGCTCGTGGCCGATCAAGACTATGCCGATCTAGGCGATGCCCGTGGCGCGCACCGCATTGGCGGTTCAATCTTTGAGGCGCAGCTTGACACGACTCATCCGCTGGCCTTTGGCTACCACGAAACCATTCCGGTCTTCCGTCGCGGCACGCAATTTTACGAGCCGCACGAACGCCCGGGGCGCACCGTTGCTACCTATACCGACAGCCCGCTGATTAGCGGATATATTTCGGATCCGGTGGAGGACATTGCGCAAGAGAGCGCAGCCATTGTAAGCGAAGGCCACGGTAGCGGTCAAATTACGCTGCTTATGGATAACACCAACCTCCGAGCGTTCTGGTACGGCACCAACGG
>CAZZCI010000346.1:0-3008 GCA_964653015.1 uncultured Rhodothermales bacterium | reverse complement strand
GCTTCGTCGTCGGGTAAGAGGCGGACAAGCGCATAAGCTGCTTGGGCGTCGTAGTGCGGCCAAGCAGGCGTTACGTGCTCCTGCAAGCGCGTAAGCGCATCAACGGCAACCGACGCCTCCCCCTCACGATCGGCAGCCATCCCCAATGCATAGAGGCGGTCCTGGGGCGTGCCCACGTCAACGTGAGCAACACGGCGAAGCATCTGAAGGGCCGTTCCAGTGTCACCCTGCGCCCACGCTGCAGTGCCCATGTCGTAGAGCGCCTGATTTACAGCGGCCTTCAAGTCGGCCTTGACCTGCTGTGCCATGTCGCTACGTTCTACGCTGAGCGTGTCGAGCAGGGCGTAAGCGGACAGGGGATCATCCTGAAGCAGGTGAAGTTGCGCCTGAGAAAGCGTCGCCGCGGTCTGTAACGCGACAGGAGCCGCTGAGCGGTCCTGGTCGTTTGGGGCGCCTTGGGGAGATGTCTGCGGCGCGCTCGTCTCAGACGAAGACGAGGCTGATTCGCTCAGCGGGCCTGTTTCCCCCATGCTGGCCCACATCCCCCCAATGCCTAATAGAATCCCAATGACAGCGGCAATCCCGACGGCCACCACGGTCTGGCGTTGCCTGCCCTTGGGCGTTGCCTCACGAGTAGGTTCCTCATGAGTATCAGAGGAGCCTTGGGGCGCTAATGAATCAGTCCCCTTTGCCTCATCTGGTTGTACATCCTTCTCTTCCGTGTTCTTCGGGAGACCTGTCTCCTGTGCGTCCGAACCGAGCAGAGTCACCGGAACGACTATGTCAAACGCGGTGAGATGGCTGTGCTCAGCATCGGTGATGGCTCTCTCCGAGGCCGTATCCAGTCGATGAGCCAACAGGAGCAGTTCGCGGTAGCACACGTCCGCATCGGGCTGCTGGTAATGCGCCCGCAGTGCATCGATGTCGTCGACGAACAGATTCCAACGCGTCACAGCTTCGTCAAGCGCCGTCTCGTAGTCAGGCCACCCAGTCGTCATCTCCATCTCTCCGGCCCACCGTAGCCGGGCCGCGGCCTCGTTGAACAGACCATGACGGATTGCCATTGCGATGCTGGCTTCCACAACGGGCAAGCTGTAAGGAAACAACCGAAGTGCACTCTCAATGCACCGCAGTGCCTCCACGACATCGTTCTCAGTGTGGGCCCGTAGTGCTCGGTTATAATAGGGCGCCGCCGCCTGCAGCAAAGACTCAAGTGCGGTCTCAGCTTGCTCATCGCCGCTCCAGTGCGAGGACACGGCTACAGGGTGATCGTTTAGGAGAAGTAAGTCGTAAGACATAAATGAGGTAGAGAGGAAGCAAACGGGGGCAGTCGTCACGAGAGGCACCTCAGCCTCCTCTTAAAAGTCCAGTTCGAACAGCAGGTCGGTGATTTCATCTTCCAACGTGTCGATGCGGCTCTCATCATTAGCCGCGAGTGCTCGCTTGAGGTCATCGATCATACTGCAGAGGCGCTCCTCTTTCTCGGCGGGCACGGATCCGTCAGCCAGTTCCCGCTCGGCGGCCTCAATCAGTGCTTCCACCTTCTCCAAATGCTCCGACTGCTTCCAGGCGTCGTCCAGCTTCTTCTTCGAAGCCGCGATCTGCTCCTCGTCTAAGCCGGCGTGAGCTTGGAACGTATGTTTATCGCCCGTTGATGGAAACTCGACGGTGATATCGATCATGCCGTCTGGGTTATAGACATATGTGGTCACGATCTTCTGTCCAGCGGGTCCGGGTGGCACGTCGATCTCTTTGCGGCCAACCAACGTGAACCCCTCTTTTTCATTTGGCTCGCCCTCAATCTCTGCCTGATTGGCATCAGATAACGAGTCGCGCTGGTACACCCGGAAGTCGATCATCTCCTGATTCTCCATAACCGTGGAATACTCTTCTTGGTGCGGACGGAGGACCTTCCCATTGGTCGGAATAATCTCGGAGTATCGTCCGGCTCGAATAGCACCGCCTGCGTTTTCCATAACCGTCGTCCCAAAGGAAAGCGGGGCCACGTCCATCACGATCTGCTCGGAGGCACCATCCACAATTGCCGTCTGGGCAGCAGCCCCAAGCGCGACGGCCTTATCAGGGTCGATGTGGGAGAGCGCCTTCTGATCCATCACCCGCTCCACCAGTTGCTTTACATATGGAATGCGCGTGCTTCCGCCTACGAGAATAACCCGATCGATTTCAGAGTGATCGAGCTCGGCATCCGACAGCGCTTTTTCCATAGCCGGCTCGGTACGATCGATCATGGGGCCAATTAGCTGTTCAAAGGTCGAACGCCGGACCTCTACGTCCAAGTTGATCGGCTGGCCATTCTTCACAGTGAAAAACGGGATGGTGACGGACGTCTGCTTGTTGAAGCTGAGTTCTTTCTTCGCCTCCTCACAGGCAAAAAGCAGGCGGTAGTAGTTGCTTGAGTCTGCTTCGATGGCAATGCCGTGCTGGTCTTCAAACCGCTCTGCGACATGCTTTAGAAGAGCTGCATCGAAGTCTTTGCCTCCCAGGTTCGGGTCCCCCGAGGAGGCGAGGATGTCCAGCACATCGCCCATGTACTCCACAATGGAGACGTCGAAGGTGCCGCCGCCGAGGTCATACACCATGACGTGTTCTTCTTCAATACCTTCTGCGTGGCCATATGCCAAGGCGGCAGCGGTCGGCTCATTGATGATCCGCTCGACCTTCATGCCGGCAATTTCCCCGGCTTGCTGGGTAGCGCGGCGGGCCGGATCCGGAAAGTTCGCCGGGACCGTGATGACGCACCGATCGACGTCTTCATCTAGCTGCTCCTCGGCTGATTGCTTCAGGTGCTTCAGGATGTGTGCCGAAATTTCCGGAGGAGTATATGTCTGGTCGCCCACCTGAAGCTCCACTTCATCTCCCATCTGCCGCTTCACCTCACCGACAGCCAGTTCCGTATCAGACTGAAACATCGCCCGGACGCGGCTCCCAACCATAGGGTTTTTGGTCTTTGGGTCGAAGCCGAAGTACGAGTCGACGATTTCGTCGCC
>CAZZCI010000345.1:0-3014 GCA_964653015.1 uncultured Rhodothermales bacterium | reverse complement strand
TTCAGGTGTGACACAGCACTACTCCTGCACTTCCAGGCGATAGGTAAGCGTGATGCGCACCTCATCGCCACTCTCCGGGACTTGAGAGGGGTCGTCTACCTGCAGTTCCATGGTGAGCGGAGTCGCCCCATTCTGCACGGTACTCGTCAGGTCGGTATCGTCGACCACATCGAGGTCTTGCTCAGCGGTGTCGTCGATGGACGACAGCAATGCTACGAGCGGGGCGGTTGTGCTGCCTCCGTGAAAGACCTCGACCGAGCCCAGGTAATCAAACACTTTCGGGCGTGCAGTAGGCGGTGTGATGCGCTCCATTCTGGCCGCTGACACGCGTGCATCCACCACATCGCCGCGCGCAAACCCGAACTCCTGCAAGATCGAACTGATGGTATCGTTTTCTTGCGACGTGACGGTTACGGTGCCGCTTTCGGCATCACTGCGGTCGTACTCGAACGTAAAGGTAGACGCGGTGGGGGTGTTCGGATCAGACAGAACGATGGTTTCCGGATCCTCATCGCATCCAGTTAAGATAAGTACGCACGAAAGAAGAGCAATCCAAAGGGGCCAGGAAGCACGCATAAATGTACATCAGAGATTAGTGGGCGAAAGATAGCTGGAGGGATAACGGATGGCTTCCGTTGGTTCGTATGCAAGAGCCGAATCCGTATATCGGTATATCGGGTGGGCTACTCGCCGGCGACCGGCATCATGCCCCGTTCGTACTGTTCTTTGTAGTCGCGCACAGCGCGAAAGATGGCACTGGCCATGTATACCTGTCCTTGTTCGCTTCCCAGAAACCGTGCTTCAGTGGGATTACTCAAGAAGCCAAGCTCAATAAGCACTGCGGGCATGGAGGCGCCCCAGAGCACGTAAAAAGGCGCTTGCTTAACTCCGCGGCTGTTGCGCTGTACCCGTTCAGCAAATTGCTGCTCAATCATGCCCGCCAGTTCTTGGCTTTGGCGCAGATAGGTGCTTTGCGTGAGCGTTTCGCGCACCAGGCGTTGGTCATCGTACGCGTCGTACACTTCGGGGTCTTCTTCAAAGCGGATAACGCTGTTCTCGCGTTCCATCACCTCACGGGCCGATTCAGACTTGTACGGGCCTAAGAAGTAGGTTTCGGTGCCGCGTGCATGCGGAGAGGGAGCCGAATTGGCATGAATGGAGAGGAAAAGCTTGGCACCGTGTTCGTTAGCGAACTGCCCCCGCTCTTCCAGTTCCAGAAATTCGTCGGTCGTGCGCGTGTACAGCACTTCAACCCCATCGAGGTACTCTTCGATGTACTCGCCCAGTTTGAGCGACACGCTGAGCACCACATCTTTTTCGCGCAGTCCGTTGGCTGTGGCGCCATGATCTTTGCCGCCGTGGCCGGGATCAATGACGATGGTGTCGAACTTCCAGCGCTCGCGGGCCGACTGAGCAATGTTGTTGGCATGGCGCTCGGTTGTTTCCACGGCTTCGGCCTGGTCTTCAACGTACGAGAGGCTCAGCAAAATATCGTCAGAGGAGCCGTCGCGGTACGCATCGGCGGCCATGGGGGTGTCATCGTCTAGCGTTAGGTGAAACGTGAGATGTTCGGCATCGCGGTGGGCTTCGACCTGTTGAATTGGACCGTTCGCGGGTAGATCCACGCCGTCATCCAACACGGCGCCGTAAAGCGTCCAGGTTACGTCGCTGCCGGTATGCTCGGGCATGGCAAATGCGCTGATGCGTTCGTCGCCGCTGATGCGAAGCACAAAGCCGTTTTCATCAGACCGTTCTGCTATCATCACGTCGGTGATACGCACTTGCGCATGTGCTGTATCAGGAAGCAGCATTCCAAGAAGCAGCACACCGCTAAGCATCCCTAAGATCGCG
The DNA here is from genome assembly GCA_964653015.1 of uncultured Rhodothermales bacterium. Classification (GTDB taxonomy): domain Bacteria; phylum Bacteroidota; class Rhodothermia; order Rhodothermales; family Salinibacteraceae; genus Longimonas. The sequence continues at coordinate 1,163 of CAZZCI010000345.1, read as the reverse complement.
GAACGAGTCAGCATAGCATTCCAAATCATGTCACTGAGGATCGTGATGTGCACGAGAATACCCACTGCTTCCGTCGCGGTGGATAGCCGGGTTTTTAACTGTGTAGGAGCGACTTTTTCTCGCCGACTTCTACGGGCTCAGGCAGCGTGTTTTCTGGGGGCGGAAGCGGGCATACGTAATTGAGGTTGTAGTCGCAATATGGGTTATATGCCTTGTTAAAGTCAATAACCAGTGTGCTATCGTTTACGAGAGGGGCATTCAGATAGCGACCTGCCCCGTACGTTTCATCGCCGTTGGTGGGGTCTCGAAAGGGCACCCAAAGCTCCCCCTCGCGTCCTGGCTCGCGAAAAGCGGCAAGCCGCGTGGTGTCCTGCGCTTGTGGAATGGAGACATACCCTACGATGATGCGATCAACCGGACGGCCTTCATACTGGGCTACCTCTAACGTGTCGGGGGTGTCTACTTCTTCGAGCGGCAGTTCGAAGCGGTACTCAGGGTCTACGGCGTAGTAGCGCAGCCCTTCAAACTGGCGCCGCGTAGAGGCGTCGAGGATGGTTCGGTCGGCATCACGCATGCGCATATCGCGTTCAAGGCGATGCTGAAGGATTTCGTTTTCGTAGGCGGCTTCCTCACTCATCGTGAGTTCATCGCATCCGCTTACGAGCACAGCCAAGAGAAGAAACCCGACGACCAGGCCAAGGCCAGATGCTGAAACCGTTGATACAGTGCGCATAAGAATCGGGGGATAGGTGGTAGGGTTGACTCACGATTAGTACCACACGTGGTTGGCACCGGGTTGCAAAAGACGGGTGCGCAATATATGAAACCGTAACGCCTCGTCTTATATTCGTGAGCTCCGCATCGGTTTAGCTAAGAAGGCACACAAACGTATCCGGCGGATGTCTCATTGTGAGTGCAGCGATGCAATCTCAGGCTGTCACGCCGAATGCAGTCGTTTAATCAACGGTATGCGATCGCATCCCGAGCACTCGTTCTTCTCTTTCACAGCGCCGCAGAGCTGGGATCTCCCCTGACAACGCGGTCGGATCATTGCCCCCACATCACCCAAACTTTGACCGGTGACAGAGAACTACTACTCTGTCACAGCTCAATCTTCGGGTTGCAACACTCCCGTCTTAATGATGTCATCTTGAGCGGAGCAA
>CAZZCI010000344.1:0-3033 GCA_964653015.1 uncultured Rhodothermales bacterium | reverse complement strand
TTCCATCCCCGCAATTTCTCGTCTCCGCAATATGACACTGCGCTACACTACTATGCTGCACTCTGATACGCCTCGCCTCGCTACCCCCGCCCGTGCGACATCCGTCATACAAAAGATGCTGTTGGGTGGACTGTGGGCTACGTTGTTAGGGATGTCTCTCGCCACGACGGCACAAGCACAAGACGCCCCCACCCTCATCGTCCGCGAAGACGGATTCATGCGCTCAGAGCAGGCCATTGCGATTGCGCATTCAGGTGAAGATGCCACGACCCCACCCGATGTCGAAACCTTCGACCCTGCCGGTCCACTCTTCTTCCAGTACGTCCCCAGTGGCGACTGGACGCTCGAAGACCGAGACGACGAGCTAAACGCGATTCAGGTCGAACAGGGAGAGGCGACGGTATCTGCCGAATCCGTAGAGTTTATCGATGAAAACACGGCGGTTGCCACCTTCCCGCGTGCCGAGTTGGCCTTGCATGAGCCGTTTGTGTTTACAAATAGCATCGAGTCGTCTGAGGAGCTCTACATCGACGAGCGTTACTATCCAATGTACGACAGCCTGCGCGCATCGCGTACCGACGCGCTGGACCCTGATGCGTCTCCCTTTGAGGCAATAAACACGCTCACGCCGTTTTTGGATGCCAGTGAAGCCACCGCCAGCATGGCGCTCTACGATAGCACGATGCAGACGCTCGACAGCCTGGTCACCGATGTCGTCGATACGCGTACAGACTCGCTTGAAACGCTACGCGAAGCCATGAATCCGCCAAACGCAGAGGCCCTCGACCGGGTGTCGGCCTTCCGCACGCGTCTGGATACCACCACAGCAGTGATCGATCCCTACCTATCTGCGCATGAGCAGGTCGCAGAGGACGTCGACATGCTGTTGGAAAGCGCCACTTCGCTCGAAGAGGGCGGCTACGAATCGTTCCGGCGCTCGACCATGCAGATGCTTTCACGCAACAGCTACGACGACTACCAGATGCGGCAGACCCTGGCACTGCTCACGCGCCTGCTTGCCGATTCCGGGGCCCCCGCGTACGAGGGATTGCAGCCCGACTCGCTTCTCATGAGTCGCACCCGTGCTCCAGCACTTCAGCCGTATCGTGACGAGTTGGAGAGCTATGGCTGGATGGATGACTTCGAGAACATCCTTCGCGTTGTGAATACCAACCTGGCCGAGCAGGATGTCGTTTTTCAGGAAGAGGTGATGCGTAACTTACGCTTGCAGCGCCCGGGTGCCCCCGAACCCTACTACGAAATCGCCGAAACCTTCAATGCAGCGGGCACAGACTCGCTCGACGCGGTCGACGAAGCGTTAGAGGGAGCACTTGCTAAAGTCACCGACCCGTCGCTGCTCGACAACCTGCAACGATGGCGCATACAGCGGGATACCGACAAGCCGACCATAGATGAACGTGCTCAGGAGACGATTGCGGAAGGACGTGCCCAGTTTGAAGCAGGCGATCTGGACGCAGCCCGCCAAACCATGGTGCGCGCCAGTCGGCTTGCGGGCGAATCGCCCCTGGTTCCGTACTATCAGGGCCAGATCGCCCGGGCCCAAGAGGATATCGACTCGGCGCTGCTCTACTTTGAGCGTGCCCGCGAGCGGGACTCCTCATACGTATCGCCGATGCTAAAGGCCATTGAAGCACGTATTGAAAAAGGGGAGTTCGACCGCGCTGTGCGCCAGGCCGACTCGGTGCTTACCACCCAGCCCTACTGGCTCGTATACTACCGTAAAGCCGAAGCCCTTCTCGGTGCCGAGCGATACGATGACGCCCAGTCCGTCATCCAAAGTCGCTGCGAACCCCTCAACGACGAAACCCCGGGCCTCTACCTCTTGCTGGGCGATGTGTTTATGGGCAAGGAGCAGTGGGACGGCGCCCGCTGGGCGTACGAACAGGCCGGCAGTATCGACCCCGAAAACCCGGACTTCTCGGCGCGTATGGATTCGCTACGTACCGAGTTAGACGAGCGGGGCATTGCATTCGATGAAGTTGAGCCCGAAACCGAAGAGATCGAACTCTCCTCGCCCGATGATCTAAATCCGTGATTCTGAATCTGTGATGCGGCATCCACCGATGCGGGAAGTCAAGACGTGATCAGCCAATTTAGCATTAGTGGCCCCTGATCCTGGAAAATGTTGAAGCACTCCAGCGTCACGTTTTGCGCGTCACGTTTTGCAGTGAGACCGCGTAGTTGTTGAGGGTATCGTTTGGATGAACAGTGTTGCATAAACGCAACACCGCGCTCATATCACGTTGCGAATTATCCAGGATTGCACGCCATTGTACGCAAATCGGCCACTCCGCAACAGAGACCGGGATTTCGTGAAGCGGCATAAACATTGGCATTATCAAACCCAAAGTTCGCTCCTCCTCTCCAATCAGCCCTTGGTGCTTTATGTATGACCGCTTGCCATCTACGACTTATCCATCTGCAAACCGCCCGTGGCATAGGCGACTTGTGAGTGCGGTTACGCTGCTCGCACTATGTTTCTCCCTGGCGGCCTGTGGGGGCTCCACCGATGCCAACGATGAAGACCCACCGGGCGATGACCCGGAGCCCGATCCCGTTGTACCGGCCGCGCCCAGTGATCTGGAGGCCCGATCAGACGACGGACAGATCACCCTGGAGTGGAGCGAAACCGATGATGCTGAGCGCTACGCCGTCTACCGTTCAACGACCTCGGGAGAAGCAACATCCGGAGTCCCGCAAACCGATGGGCTTACCGAAACGAGCTTTACCGACACCAACGTCGAGAACGGCACGCTCTACTATTACCAGGTTACGGCTTCTGCGGATGAAGAAGGTGATCCTTCCGATGAAGTGGAGGCGACGCCCTTCTCCGAACCGCCCAGCGACCGGCCATAGCGCAAGCCTGATAGAACAGCTCACGTGCTTTGTGCACGCTGCTCCTTGGCGCGTGCATCTCGGCATCCTCTTCGATCTATTTGAGTAGCATCCTACCCTTCTACTATGACTTACGATACACAAACCGATCATTGCTTTAAAGGGCGCTTTGTGCCT
>CAZZCI010000343.1:0-3052 GCA_964653015.1 uncultured Rhodothermales bacterium | reverse complement strand
ACGGCACATTCACCGCTGAAACTTCCACCGTCATTCTCGCCGGCAGTGCCACGCTTCCTGATCCAGGAGTGGACTTCCACAACCTGCAGATCAACACCGCACAAGACCTCAGCGACCAGACGATCACAAACACCCTCACGCTGAACGGCAGTAATGCATCCATTGCAAACGGCGGGACGCCTATCTACGACACCGCCACGCTGGCGTATGCCCAAAACGAATCGATCACAACGACGGCCAACGAGTGGCCCGAAAACGAGGGCCCCATCCGCGTACAGGTACTCGGCACGACCGATGTTACACTCAATGATTCGCGTACACTCGCTGGAACCGGAGATCGTGCTCTCAACATTGACGAGAGCGCAACGCTCACCGTGTCTGAAGGCCATACCCTCGCTGTGGGAAACGGCGTTGGTGGTGCCGACGATGGTGATGGCACATTCGACGTAGAGGGTACTTTTCAGATTAACGAAAATGGATTTACATTGCTGGAGCCCAACTATGGGAATAATGCTACATTGCGGTACAACACCGGCAATGTATTTGGGCGCGCCGATGAATGGTCCTCCACATCTGGTGCTGGGTATCCTACCAATGTACGCATCGCTGATGGCACGACGCTGGACCTTGGCGCCAACGACGGGGAAGACACAGAACGCGAAATGGCGGGCGACCTCACCATCGAGGCGGGCGGTACGCTCACGATGAACGAAGGCGGCAACGAGATGACCGAGGCGCTTGTCGTTCTCGGCGATCTTGATATCAAATCCAATGCAACGCTCGAACTCTCCAGCGAAATCGGGGGCGACCTCCGCCTCTTAGGCGACTGGACCAATGCGGGCACCTTCGCAGCTAACGATCGGGCGGTCTTCTTCGCAGGAGCAGGCAACCAGAACATTGTCAACACCTCATCCAACGAACTGCTTGAAATCCCGTTTGTCATTCTTGACAAAGCGAACGCTACCGACCGCGTCATTCTTGATTCGGATATGGAGATCGCCGGGCTTCTCACGCTAACCCGCGGCGTACTTGATGTGGACGCGAACAACCGCACCCTAACCCTGCCCTCCACCGAAACCCGATCGGCCTTTATCGATGGCACCGCGGATGGCAGCGTCAACGGCGATGTGACGATGCAACGCTTCATCGGAAAAAGCGACAACGAGTCCCACTTCCGCTTTCTGACGACGCCGTTCGAAACAAAAATTGACGACGCGGGCGCTTCGGACAACGATCGGAATCTACTCTCGAATGTGTGGACCCAGTCGGCTGGCAGTGGTGGCAACGCCACGAACGTCAATGACAATCAGATCTCGGTGTATGACTACAACGAAAGCGTCAATGTCGATGAAACCCGTCAAGAGGGATGGGAACCGATCGCTGATCTCGATAACACCGTATCGCCCGGCACAGGCATTCTGACCTTCCTTTTCCAGAACAACTTAGGAGCCGGTCCCAGTGGCTTTCCAGTTACGCTCTCGGTAACCGGACCGGTGTCGACGAGTGAAACAGACGGTAGCGATGCCGGCCCCACTGTCACGTTTACTGATAACAACACCGACTCAAATGAGAACGGATGGAACCTGGTCGGGAATCCATTCGCCGCGCCCATCGACTGGGAACGCATCTCGCCCAACACGACCAACATCGACGCCACGGTCTACGTGTGGGATGCGAACGCCAATGGCGGCGATGGTGGCTATGAGACGTACACAGAAGGCGAATCCGACACCGCCGATGCGCGCGTCATCGCCCCCTTCCAGACCTTCTTTGTGAAGGCCAACGACGATGACCCAAACCTTCCAATTACATCCAACGACAAGGAGATTGATGTTGACGATCCGCCGGCGCTTCAGCAAACGGTAACGCGCCCGGGGCTCACGCTTGAGTTGCGCGCCACCGACGACAGCCGCACCGAAACGGCCAGCGTCCGGTTCTCGCCCGACGCCAATTCCGGCAAAGATCGCTTCGATGCCTACCAGCTTGGCTCGTTCGCTACTGAATACGCCCAGGTGGCCTTCACCATGGAAGAGACCGATGCGCTGTTCACCCACCGCCATCTGCCTCTTCCTGATGCGCAAGTCGAGCTGGACCTCGATCTTGACATCACCGCGGAAGCTGACTACGAACTGGCTGCTAAACGCCTTGAAGACATCCCGGCAGACTGGAACGTGACGCTCGAAAATCTGGACACGGGCACCTTCTACAATCTGCGCGAAGGGGAGCATCCGACGTTCACGTATGAATCACCAACTGCTTCGTCGAACACAGTCGCTGACTCCGATGAACGGTTAGCCGATCAATCCGCCGTGCATCATATGACGCCCACCGTGGCGAGTGCCGCTGAAACGAATAGCGGAGACCTGCCCAACCTCCGCCTGCATGTGGGCCCCGAGGCCCCGCTGCCAGTGGAACTGTCGGAGTTTACCGCTTCAGTCGATCAGGAAACAGCAACCCTTGCATGGGAGACCGCCTCCGAATCCAACAATGCAGGGTTTTATGTAGAGCACCGCGCTTCGGAGGCAGATGACTACACCGACTACACCTTTATTGAAGGCGCCGGTACAACCGATGAACCGCAGACATATCAGATAGCCATCGACGATCTGGAGCTGGGTGTGCACACCTTTCGCCTCCGTCAGGTGGACACCGATGGCACGACCACGCACCACGACCCGGTGGAGGCCGAGGTGACCCTCGCTGAGCCATATCGTGTGGATGCGCCCTATCCCAATCCGGCACACGCCCAGGCGACGCTCGGCTTTGCTGTGCAGGAGGCGCAGTCGGTTACCGTTACGCTGTATGACGTGGTGGGGCGCCGCGTCCAGACGCTCTACGAGGACACCCCCACCCCCGACCGCCTCGAAACATTGCAGGTGCCTGTGGCCCCCCTCTCCAGCGGCGCCTACTTCGTACGTGTGCAGGGAGATGACTTCACCGAAACCCGGCGCCTAACGGTGGTGCGATAACCATACGATTGCGAAACTGTGTGGAAAGCCTTATCCTTCATCGCATTAAGGCCCCCGCTTTCTTCCCCGTTCCACCAGCTACT
>CAZZCI010000342.1:0-3054 GCA_964653015.1 uncultured Rhodothermales bacterium | reverse complement strand
TCGGATGAGCAAATTCAACTCCTGCGCGAGCCGCTCCCCATCTTTCTGAACGGGCCTGCTGGCAGTGGCAAGACCACGCTGGCTCTGTATCGCCTGCTGGTGATGCAAGAAAACGACCCCGACGCCGACGTGGCGTTTATTACACACAACCCGCGGCTGATGCGCCATGCCGAAGACTTGTACAACGCGCTGCCTACCCGTCCGGAAGGCGCCAACCCCGTCACGTTTCAAACGTACCAGGAACTGGCGGCCGAGACCATCGGGCTTACCATGAACAGTCTGCAGTATTGCCAGGCGCGCCGCGAACAGCTTCGCGACTTTTTAGGACGACACCCACTTAGCCACGCCGAGCAGCAGCTCTACGAAACCGATATTTGGGCCGTTATCAAGGGGATGCTGCCGCTGCAACGCACGCCTGCACGGGCGAGCGATGTACGTGGCCTCCTCCCCCGCTCGGTGTACTGCCACGACATGCCCGATGCCTGGTCGGCCGTCCCCCGCGAGCAGCGTGCCGATGTGTACCGGCTGGCCCGTCAGTACCAAGACATGCTGAACGATAACAACCGGTTGGATGCGCAAGACATTGCCACACAGGCGCTGCGGCGGCTGCTGAGCGAGTCGGTGCCCCGTCGCTACGATGCGCTGGTGCTCGATGAGGTGCAAGACCTGACCGAAAAGCAGTTGCGCGTGGCCCTGGCTACGCTCCGCAAAGGATCGCGCACGCAGATGCTCTTGGCCGGCGACCCAACTCAGGTGCTGGGCGGCTCCGGATTTGGATGGCGCATGCCTCGTGCCATTTTCCACGAACGCGGGTGGGACGTCCCCAATCCGTACACGTTGCGGCGCTCCTATCGGGCCAGCGCGCCCACGCTGCGCCTCCCCCAGGCGCTGGCAGAACTGCTCAAGAAAGAGCATGCCGACGTGGTTGCGCTAAACCCCGATGAAGCCCGATCGCGGGGACGCCCGCCGCTGCAGGTTGCACCGGGCGACGCTGTCAACGAGGCACTAGCGGAAGGCCATCCCGATGTGTTGATCTTGACGGCCACCGAAGAAGAGGCGGCCCGGCTCCGTGAGGAATGGGGGCATCCGTTGGTGTGGGCAGTTAGTGATGCGAAAGGGTTGGAAGCCGAACATGTGGTGCTGTACCAACTGCCCGACCGGCTGCTTGCCCGTCCGGGGGCTGCACCTGCCGAGCGCGAGGCGGCCCAACAGGCAAATCGGCAAACACTGCGTCTCCACTATGTGGCCGCCACACGAGCGCGACGGAGCATCACCGCGGTCGTCGATCCACATCCTGCCGGATCGCTCTGGGATACCGATACGGTGGCCGGCACGGTGAACACCATTGCGCAGTTTCAGGCGCCATGGGATGGCAACCCCACCCAAGAAGAGTGGGAAAAGCGGGCCGTCTACTATCGCGACCGCGAGCACTGGCAGGCCGCGGCCGAGTGTTACCGAAAAGCTGGACGTGCACCCTGGGCCGCGCTCTGCGAAGCGCTTAACGCAATCATGTCGGAGTCTGCCGATGCGAGTGCCGAGGCTCCGCCGTGTCCTTCCGATGACTTGCGGGCTGTACTAGAGGAGCATCCCGATCTGACCGACGACCAGGCGGCGTTTCTGCTCTCGTACAGCTTTGTGCAGCATGATGCGCCTCTGCGTATCCATCTGCTTCGGCAGGCGGGCCGCCCCGATGAGGCGGATGCAGCACAGGCTCGTTACGACGCCGAAACCGGCAATCTGCGTGCTGCAGCAGCGTACTACGAAGCCAACGATCGATTCGCTGAGGCAGCCCAGCTCTACGAAAAAGGCGAAGCGTGGATCAGCGCTGCCGACTGCTACCGTCGGGTTGAGCGTTGGCGTCAGGCGGCGGTGTGCTATCAGCACGGAGAGGCATGGCTCGATGCGGCTACGCTCTATCGCCGTGCAGGGGCTGATGCCCGAGCGGCGCGTTGCTTTGCACGCGCTGAAGCATGGACCGATGCGGCGGCTTGTCACCGCGCAACCGGGGCGTGGACGCGGGCAGCAACATGCTATGAGAAAGCTGGAGATGACCGCGCTGCAGCGTCGTGCTATCGCCGCCTAAAGCGGTGGGAAGCCGCTTCCGAGCGTTACAGCCGGGCCGGAGACGATCGTTGGGCGGCTGCCTGTCGGGCGTTGGCGGAGCATACCGATGCAGATGCGCAACTGCGTGCTATCCGCAGGCATGCCGACGAACTTCCGCAAGCCCTCGCCTCATTTCTGCTCGACGAGCGCATCGACCGGGCGGCGACCGATGAGTTGCTCATCGCCTGGCTGTATCGACAGGCCAACGCCATGCCTCCCGATGCGATGCGCTTGCCCCCCATCGGCTTTGTCCAGGAGGCCGATTGCGCACTTACCTACAGCGGCGGTGGATGGTACGAAATCACGCGCTGGAATCCGGAAACGGGGATTGAACACGAAAAAGTACAGGGTGCCGGGTCGCTTCCCGATGCCCTGCAACCGCTGGCGCCAGACGCACGCGCCCATCAAGAGCAGACGCAGCGCCACCGGCTCTCGTTTTAGATGCCTCTGCCCCGGTTACGGTTTACACGCAATATAAGGCACTGGTTAAACACTAAATGATAAGGTGATTGAAGATCGCAGTTTTGTCTTGTTCGAACCCCCTCTCCCTACGGGTTTCTCCCCCTTAGCCAAGGGGGAGATGTCCATAGGATCACGCCTGCGGCGAAGCTCGAAGACAGAGGGGGTTTGAGCGGGTTGCGATGATGTAACCCACATGTCAATCACTTAACATCTTACCGCTACCCAATATAACTTGGGGAGCCAGCACCAGAGTGGGCAGAATGGCGGCTTCGTGGGGACGCTGGAGCGTCCAAGCAGGCGTGGCGACACGGAGCATCGCCACGAGGGTGGGTTTGAGTGATTTCACGTTGTATCACACCAGTCACATGACCGCCCCGCCCTTCGAATTAAGTCTCCCTTTCCCGGGCGGTCATTGAGCCGCGCTAAACATATTGAAGCCTGCTAAACAGATACAGCGTACCGCAAGGCCCTTCTATACATGTCATGCTG
>CAZZCI010000341.1:0-3055 GCA_964653015.1 uncultured Rhodothermales bacterium | reverse complement strand
GGTTCTGCGCCTCCCCGAGACGGACATGTGACGACACTTATGCCACCCACACCGACTTGGCGTTCACAAACTCGCGGAGGCCCAGCACACCCAACTCGCGTCCATAGCCGCTGTCTTTGATGCCGCCAAAAGGCAAACGCGGATCGCTTTTCACCATGCTGTTTACCGCGGCACATCCCACCTCCAACTGCTGGGCGATATGTTCGCCCCGTTCAGCATCGCCGGTAAATACCGCACCGCCCAGTCCGAAGCGTGTGTTGTTCGCCAGGTCCACGGCGTGATCGGCATTCTCGGCCTTTACAATGGAGGCCACCGGACCAAATATCTCTTCGCGGAATGCAACGGAGCCGGGCTGCACATCGGTAAGCACTGTGGGAGCCACATAGTAGCCTGCACTGTCGTCGGGAGCGGCGGCTGTGGCAGCGCGCGCGGCGCCATTGGTGCAGGCTCGGTCGATTTGATCGCGCACCGTATCGCGCAGGTCGGGGCGAGCCAGCGGACCGATATCGGTGGCAGGATCCATCGGGTCGCCTACGGTAAGGGATTCAACAGCGTCCACCACGCCTGCGGTGAACTCATCCGCAATGTCGGCCTCCACAATGAAACGCTTCGCAGCAATACAGCTTTGTCCGTTGTTTTGCATGCGCGCCTGCACCGCCGTTTCAACCGCGGCATCCAGATCGGCATCGGCGAGCACGATAAACGGGTCGGAGCCGCCCAGTTCGAGCACGGTGGGCTTCAGGTGAGCGGCCGCCTGGCGCGCCACCGCCTTGCCCGCGGCCACGCTTCCGGTGCAGGTAACCGCCTGTATGCGCCGATCGGCAATGCAGTCGGCCACCGCCGATTCGTCGATGCGGAGTGTTTGCACCGTGCCGTCATCGAATCCGGCTTCATGAAAGAGCGTTGCTAGCGCTTCGGCACAGCCCATGACGTTCGGGGCGTGTTTTAGCAAGAACGCATTGCCTGCCATTAGCGCCGGAACGCCAAACCGCATCACCTGCCAGAACGGGTAGTTCCACGGCATAATGGCCAGTACCACGCCCAGCGGTTCGTAGCGAACATACGAGCGCATTGCCTCGGTCTCCACGGCGTCGGGGGCAAGCATTTGGGCGCCGTGGTCGGCATAGTGACGGCACACCCACGCACATTTTTTCACCTCTCCTCGGGCCTGCGCAAGGGGTTTTCCCATTTCCCGGGTCATGAGCTTAGCATGCACATCCACCTGATTGGTAAGGGCATCAGCCAGCGCGTTTAGCTGTTCGGCCTGCTCTTCAAACGATCGAGCACGCTGGCGTTGCGCTGCGGATTGGGCACGGTCAAGGCGCTCATCAACAGCATCGGGCATGTGCGCCTCATGACTGTCTATAGGCTCGTCGGTTGCGGGATTGATAGAAGAGAAGGTAAGACGCATGACGGCAAGGCATTGGGGGCAGAGAGCAAACGAAACGGCCTGCGCATCTCGTAAGAGCACAGGCCGTTTTTAGAGCAGAAAGAGGTGCACCGCATCGCAGAGAAAGCGTGGGTTAGACGGCTTCCTTCGCTTCGGCACGGGCATCAGCATCGCGTACCGCTTTGGCGCTTGGTACCATGAGTACCGGACGATTTGCGTATTTGGCGAGTGAACTGGCCGTGCTTCCTACAATGCGCCCCTCGATGTTTCCGCGTCCGCGTTTGCCAACGATCAGAAGCGTGCTCTTTTCGCGGTCGGCCACTTCACTGATCGCATCAGCAGGTGAGTCGCCCTGTACCACGTGTGTCTTGACAGCTTTCGATGCTTGATCGGCTAAGCGGTTCAGTTTGCGCTCAGCCAGTTCGATCGTTGTCAGGTTTTTCTTGTCATTACGCACCGTCATGAACACCGCGGCTTCAGCTTGCTCGCTGAGGGCAATCGCCATCTTTTCGGCGTTATCTGCCGAGGGCGAAAAGTCGGTTGCCAGCAAAATACGGCTAAACCCGTTGGCCCGGGCTGCAGTGCGAGCGGCGGCGCCTTCGACATCGTTTGGGGCAACCTGGTCGAGCAAAACCGGTGTGCTGGTCGTGTTGAGTACTTCCGCGGCGGTTGAGCCAATGAGTAAGCGTTTCAACATATTGTGCCCCCGCGAGGCCAGCAGAATCAAATCAGCATCTTGTTCGCGGGCATACGTTACAATGGCTGGGGCCGGGTCGCCGGTGCGTAGTTCGGTATGGACAGTTAGCCCCTGGTCTCGAAGCGTTTCAGCGTGGTCGTTGAGCAACTCTTCGTACATGGCCTGATGCTCTTCGGCAGGCGCCCGTCCGTAGCGTGCATCGAGCACATGCATGAGCGTAACCGTATTCAGGCCCAGTTGTTGAAGCTGGCTCAAGTATTGAAGCTGCGAATCGGTTGCCGGGGAAAAGTCAACGGCGGTCACAACGTGAGAGAAGGCGGCCATAAGACGCTCAAAGCAGTTAATTGGAGGAAGTACGTGGCAAAAACGTCAGCACCAAGGTGCATGACACCGGGGCTCCGCGGTTCCCACCTCAACGAACCCCCATTGAACAATATGCTCCAAGATCTGAAGAATCGAAGGCAACGTCAACCGCTTTTGCCGGATGGGCATGTGGGGAAACATCCTACACCGCGTTGGTTCATCCATTCGAATCGGTTGGATCGCTGCTCTTCGCTTGCGCGTTGACCACAGCGGTGTACGAATTATAGAGGCGAGCCTTGAATAAATATGAGCATATCAGTTTCGGATGACGCGTTGCGTGAATTGGTCGGCAAAGGGCAAGGCGAGGTGTCGCTCTATCGTCGTGCGCTTACGCATCGGTCGTGTTTGCGCGATCCGAAGCAGCAGGTAGAACAGTCCAATGAACGCCTCGAATACATTGGCGATGCGTTTCTCGATTTGATGGTGAGTGTCGTGCTCTACAAGCAGTTTCCAGAGGCCGATGAGGGGCGGCTTTCAACGATGCGGGCGCGCCTTGTGAGCAAGCAGCCGCTGGCAAAGGCGGCGCGCCGCTGTAAGCTTGGGCAGTATCTGCGCCTGAGCCGCAACACCGAGCGCCAAAACGGGCGATCGAACGACAGCATTCT
>CAZZCI010000340.1:0-3073 GCA_964653015.1 uncultured Rhodothermales bacterium | reverse complement strand
CACAAGTAACTGTTTATGGATCGCTCTTACGACTGGCTTACCGAGGCAGCACGCCAAGGCATCATCAGCGATGCACAGGCGCAGGAACTGCAGGCATTTGCAGAAAAGAACGGCCCGGTTTCATCGTCTGCCGATGCAGGCACAGCCCAATTTGAAGGGGCCCACCTGCTCTATTACATGGGCGGTCTGATTGCCATCGGGGCTATGACGGTGTTCATGACGCTGGGATGGGAGCAGTTTGGTGGATGGGCGGTGTTTGGAATCGCGGTGCTCTATGCCGCCGGAGGCATGGCCATCACAGAACGGCTCTATCAAAACGCACTGCGCATTCCTGCTGGACTTACAGCGGCGTTCGTGGTGGTGCTCGCCCCTATGGCCGTCTATGGCATTCAGCTGGAGTTGGGGCTGTGGCCCGACGATGAGACCTATCGGGCCTGGCTTACCGGATTTGATGGGCGGGGGCTCGTGCTGCAGGTGGTAACGCTGCTCCTTGGGAGCGCGCTGTTGGTCCGCTACCGGCTCCCTTTCCTGCTGATGCCGCTCGTCGTTGTAGCCTGGTACATGATGATGAACACAACTCCGTACCTCACAACGACAGAACCGCCCCCCGATGTGCTGTACCGTACCGTTGCGCTAGGGGCCGGTGCCATTCTCATTGGAGGTGCCATATGGATTGATAGGCAACGATACACGCATGACTTTGCGTTCTGGCCCTACACGCTGGGCACCCTTTCGGTATGGGGGAGCCTAACGACCATAGCCATTGTGAGCACCTGGCCCTCGATTTGGTACGCGGGTATCTGCGTTGTGCTTATGGGCATTGGCGTGATGGTGCGGCGCCGCATCTTTACGATTGTAGGCGCACTGGGACTTGCAGGCTACCTCTTTTACCTAGCGCGCGACATCTTCCGCGATAGCATCTGGTTCCCGTTTGTGCTTACGTTTATCGGGCTTGGCATCATTGCGTTGGGGGTATGGTGGCAACGCAATGAGAAAACAATCCACCGACGCATTCAGGATACGCTTCCCTTTTGACAGGATTGGCACGGCACTACCAGGCCATGACTTTCATGCAGAAGACGGAGCCGCCTGCCTTCAGAAATTCGCTGGTGTCGAGCGGAACGGATACAAAGCCTGCTTCATGCAGACGCGCCTCGGTGGTGGTGCAGCCCTCCTGAATGAGGACATGGTGCGCATCCGGACAATGGGCATTGCAGGCAAACAGGTCGCGGGCTTCGTCTTCGGGGGCTTCGATGAGCGTTTCGAATCCGTGGCGCAGTAGTTCACGACCTTCCTCCGTGAAGGCGCCCGGGTAGTACAGCGCCGTGTGTGGATCCAGTACACTCAGGCAGGTATCCAGATGGTAGAAGTCAGGATCGTGCAGACCAAGCGCATAGACGGGTACATCCAGCAGTTCGTGCAGGGCCTCATACACACTCAGGTCGGTGCGAAAGCCGTATCCGCCCCATAGCGCGGCATGATCGGGGTGCCAGATGGCATCGCCCATCCCCTCAAACGAGCCCGAGGCGGACTCGGGAAGGGTGTGCACCTGGTATCCAAGTTCACTGAAGAACGTACGGTAGTGCGGCACCTCGTCGCGGCGCTCGGGGGCATGCATGCGACTGAGCACGACGCCTGTGTCGTGTGATCCGGACGTGCAATACGGTAGGGTTTGGTTGGCACAGAACACCATATCGGGCAGTCCCGGGGCGCCCTCTACCACGTGCACATCCATGTCGAGTGCGGTGTATGCCGCCCGTATGGCCTTCCATTGCTGCCAGGCCACCTCGCGGTTCACCGACCCCACGTTCGCCTCCATATGAGGGTTGATGACATACTCCACATCGAAATGGGCAGGCGTGGTAAGTATGGCTCGGGTAGGGCGAGGAAGCGAGGGGGCTTCGGTAGGTGAGGGGACTGCAGCGTTAAGGGTTGTATACACCATGGGGACAGCCAGATTAAGCGTTAGGAGGATGCGTTGAGCGCAAGTTCAGCAAGAAAGCGCTGGGTGGTGCTCATGTCGATGTGCACGAAAGCACCTTCGTCGCGTATCTCTATATTCTCAAGCATTGCTTGCTGATCCTCGGTCCAACGATCTTGGGATTGCGCTCCAGAGAGAACGCCGTTCAACAGACGACGTACATCCCGCGCATTGTCGTGTGCGACGAGTGTGAGACGACTCTGCACGTTTTGCTGATCGAGTGTAAATGAAAGCCCCCCTTGGTCAGTAACTTGGGCCACGCGTGCTAGGCGGCGCTGCCATTCTTCGGCATCGTCGGCGTCGTCAATCTCATCAACGGTCTGCTCGATTTCGCGCGGCATATCGAGCAGGACCGACCACGCCGAACCGCCTTGCGCCGCATAGCCAATGAGTCCGCGTGTGGTGGCATCAACGGATAGCCCATCGCGGCCTTCGGTATGGCGTGCAAGCAGCGCGTCGATGTCGTTCGCGTGCCCGACAGCGATGCGGTTATCATCCAGCAGAGCGATGTGGGTCGACGAGTCTTCGAGGTCGGCATCCTCGGCTCGGTCGAATGCAAAGCGGTGGGTCGCTTCGTCAACAGGCCGGATGAGGTCGGAGGCATCAAGGAGCGCTTCGGCCAGGGCATCGCGCGTAAAGGTGGCGCTGAACACGGCCAGCGGACGTTCAAGCGCCTCCGGATCGGTATCATCCAGCAGTGGGGTGGCGCCAATGAGCACGGCGTTAAGATCGGTATCCGGGTCAAAGCCCGACGCCTCGATGAAGGCGTTCAGTTCGGCGCGCTGCTCGCGAGTGAGCGGGTCGAACGTCATGTCGCTATCCAGCAGCGTAAGCTGGATGCCACGGGCTCCAAAAAAGGAAATTCCCGCTTCCGTTTTGAGTTGTTGCAGATCCACCTGTGATATGCTCTGGGTGGATTCAGGGAAGGTGCCCAGCATCGACCAGGTGTCGGCTGGAACGTCGGGCGGGTCGGGGGTGCAAGCGGTGAGCAAGCCCAGGATAAGGAGGCCGCCAACAAGCGAACGTAAACGCAACATAACAGGGGGGGCATGGTGAGCAAAAACGCCGCTTCTATCACGAAACGACAGGAGA
>CAZZCI010000339.1:0-3076 GCA_964653015.1 uncultured Rhodothermales bacterium | reverse complement strand
GACTACGGCATCGGCAACCTGCGCTCCATTGAAAAAGCTTTCGAGGCGGTTGGCACCGACGTAGTGCGCACCGACGATGCCGACACCATTTTACAGGCTGACCGTGTGGTGCTGCCGGGCGTGGGGGCGTTTGGGGCCTGCATGACCGAGGTGGCTGCCCGTGAACTGACCCCTGTGGTGCACGAAGTGGTGACGCAGGGTACCCCCTTTCTGGGCGTGTGCGTAGGGATGCAGATGCTCTTCAGCGAAGGCCACGAACGCGGCACCTATGAAGGGCTTGGCATTTTACCCGGTAGCGTGGTCCATTTCAACGACGCCAACAACGCTACTGCCGATATGCCGACTCGCAAGGTGCCGCACATGGGCTGGAATACGCTCGACGTGCATCGCGATTCGCCGCTCCTGGCCGACATTGAGCCCGGCGATTACGTCTACTTTGTGCATTCCTACCATGCTCAGGCCCAGCACGATGCCGACGTGCTCGCATCGGCCACGTACGATCATGCGTTTCCGGCAATCGTACAGCGCGACAATGTGTTTGGCGTGCAGTTCCACCCCGAGAAAAGCCACGCGGTGGGGTTGCAGCTGCTCAAAAACTTTGCCGCCCTTGGTTGATTCAACCGTATCCACACCCCGCAGTCGTTCCCCTACCGACCCCCACCCCGTTTATGGCCCTCGTGATTCCAGCTATCGACCTACGCGGCGGACGCTGTGTCCGCCTCCATCAAGGATCGTACGACGAAGAAACCGTCTACTTCGACGATCCCGTCAAGATGGCGAAGCTATGGCGCGTGCAGAATGCGCGGGTGCTGCATGTGGTTGATCTGGATGCGGCACGCGGCGACGATAGTCCCAACCGCGCGGCCATTCGGGGCATCACCGAAGCCCTGGATATTCCCGTGCAGATGGGCGGCGGCATCCGTTCGCTCGACGATATTGCCGCTGCGCTGGAGATGGGCGTCTACCGCGTGATTATTGGCACCGCAGCGGTGCGCAACCCGCCGATGATCAGCGAAGCGATTGAGCGGTTTGGGCCGCGCCGCATCGTTGTGGGTATCGACGCCCGCGACGGCGAGGCGCGCGTGCAGGGCTGGACCGAAGGCTCGGGCGTGGATGCGGTGGAGCTGGCGCTTGACATGCAAGACCGCGGCGTGCAGCGCATCGTGTACACCGACATCAGCCGCGATGGCACGATGGAGGGCCCGAATCTCGGCGCATACCGTGCGATGGGCAGTGCGCTATCGACCACCAAGATTACGGCATCCGGTGGAGTGGGGCAACATCGCGACCTGCTGGGCATCCAGACGCTGGCGCGCTACGGCGTCGATTCGGTGATCGTGGGCAAAGCCCTGTACGAGAACGTCTTTCCGTGTCAGCAATTCTGGAGCTGGAACCAGAAGGACGACATTGACCTCGACACCTTCTCGACTGCCCCCCTGCACGACCCCTCGGTTCTGCGATAGCCCCCACGTTCGTCTCTTCTCCTCCACCCTTCCATCCCTAACACCCCTACACCCTTAACAACCCATGCCCTTAGCCAAACGCATCATCCCCTGTCTCGACGTTGACGAAGGCCGTGTCGTGAAAGGCGTGAACTTCGTGGATCTGGTCGATGCCGGCGACCCGGTCGAGCAGGCCCGTTTCTACAACGAAGCCGGGGCCGACGAACTCGTGTTTCTCGACATCACTGCCACGCACGAAGACCGGGCCATCATGCACGATGTGGTGCGCCGCACCGCCGACGAGGTCTTCATTCCGCTTACCGTGGGCGGTGGCATTCGTACCGTTGAAGACATGCGCGCGATGCTGCATGCAGGTGCCGACAAGACCGCGATCAATTCAGCGGCTGTCAAGAATCCGGAAGTAATCACCGAGGGGGCTGAAGCCTTTGGATCGCAGTGCATTGTAGTCGCCATTGATGCCCGGCGCCGCGAGGAGGGCGACGGCTGGGAGGTGTTCGTACACGGTGGACGCAAGCCCACTGGGCTCGACGCGCTAGAGTGGGCCGAGGAGGCTGAACGACGTGGGGCCGGCGAGTTGCTTGTTACGTCGATGGATCGTGACGGCACCAAGTCCGGATATGACAACGAGCTGCTCCGCGCGATCAGCGAGCGCGTGCGCATCCCCGTGATTGCGTCTGGAGGGGCCGGGTCGCTCGAGCACCTACGCGACGGTCTACGCGAGGGCAACGCCGATGCTGTACTGGCTGCTTCCATCTTCCACTTTCGTGAGTACAGCGTTGAAGAGGCGAAGTCCTTTCTGCTTGATGCCGACCTACCTGTTCGCCCGATCCGTACAACATCGCTCATTCAGTCATGAATCCCGCTCGCTTTCTTCGTCTCGGTGCCCTTGTTTTTGCACTGCTGGGCGGGGGCATCCTCATCTGGCTTATCGACAAAGCGATTCAGCATCCTGAAGTGCAGGCCTCCATGCTGGGGTACGAAGCGCCGTATTGGCCCGGCATCATCGCGTTTACTATGTTCTGCACGGGTGTCGCCATCTATGTCTTGCTCTATGCCGCCCGTCGGGTCGATGACGGCGAAGACCTGTATGCGCAACGCCACCGTCGGCATCCCTCCGAAAAATATCCCGAGGAATATGCCTCCGACTCAAACACGCAACCTTGAGCCTTCGCATGCATTCACAGTATGCGCATAAAGTCCCATGTCAGCGCATGCTCCCATGCCTATTGACACCCTCAAGGCATCGAAACGGTTGAAAGCACTCGGCTTTAGTGAAGAACAGGCCGAAGGGCTCACTGATCTGCTGCGCGATGCCGAAGCTGCAACAGCAACCAAAGAGGACCTCGACGCACTCGAACGCCGGATGATCGATCGGTTCGAACGTGTTGACGAGCGCTTTACACGCGTAGATGAACGCTTTACCCAGGTTGACAAGCGCTTCGAGGCCATTGAAACGCAGTTGGACCAGATTGACAAGCGTTTCGACGACCGCTTCCAGCAGTTTGAGGCAACCCTGAAGAATTACATGACGACACGCATCATGTGGGCCTTTGGACTCCTGGCGGTGTACATCACAGTGCTCAGTTACTTTAACGGTTAGTGCCACGCATAGT
>CAZZCI010000338.1:0-3116 GCA_964653015.1 uncultured Rhodothermales bacterium | reverse complement strand
CGCAGCGAGGAAGTGCCTTTAGGGTGCAATCTTGTGCCTTCAAACTGGGCGGCACCCGCCCAATCGGGGGGCATGACTGCGCCCAGTGCCTGTGGGGATGCACTACGCCGCTGCTTGGGGTTCCGCTGAGTCCGGTTCATCGGACGCCGGATGCTGCGGGGTCCAATTGAACAGCGCCGTCATCGCTTCAAACAGTTCAGGGTGTTTGGCACGCATCGCCTCGGGCTCTTCAAAGAAATGCTCTACGGCCACCGCAAAAAATTCCGAAGGCGCCGTTGCTGCATACGGGTCGAGGATCGAGTGCCCCTGTTCGATGCGCTTCATCTCGGTACGCACCAGTGCCTGCCACGACGCCGCCGACGTGCTATCTACAAACGACGGGACGCCATCGGGGCCGGTATTGTCAAAGTCGAACAGATGCGCCAACTCGTGCAGCACGACGTTATCACCATCCGCCGGGCGCATCCAGCTGGCGCGCACCGACGGGGCCGACATAATGAGCGGCCCCTGCTCATGCGCCATCCCATCGTAATTCGCTGAATGGTCGTCGGTGTAGTAGTCGTCGAAGCGGCTCGGGTAAAACAGAATGGACCGTGTGCCGGGCAACTCCCAGTCGGGGCGCCCATGCAACAACAATGCAGCGGCAGCCGCTACGCTTAGGCACAGCTCGTCTGTGAGGCGCACCCCTTGCACCCCCTCAAACGAAAACTCCTCCATGAGAAACTGCACATCCCGCTGAAAACGATTCTGTGCTTCTGCATCCATTGCTGCGTAGGGGGGAAGGTGGCGCATCAGCCAGTGGTGCCAGTCGTCTGGAAATGCCGTCCGAGCGATGCGCCACCGTCGGTAGGAGCGCCGCAATCCACCCCAGATCACTACAGCGGCGGCCCCGATGCCCACAAGAGCGGCCCACGGATGAACCTGTGCTGCAATGATAGCTACGCCTCCTCCTAAGATAGCAGCCAAGCCCAGAGTTGTCCACAAGGTAGAGGGGCGAACAACACGCATACGACACCATGCTATGGATACGAAAAGAACCGAGAACATCGTTTATACGGTACCCCTACCCGATTATTCCGGCATCATCTTTCAGGTGTCTCTCCACGAAGAACCCATGAGGGGCACGCACGCAAGAACAATAAGAGGCGATCGCGGTACAGGAACGTTGCCTTGTAATCGTTGACGAAATCGTCACATCTACCACACCGACCAAACTGCTACGTATGGGTGTCATGAACAAACTCCGGGAGAACACCGGAGTGATTCTTTGGATTCTCGTTTTCTCGTTCGGCATTATCTGGGTCTTGCAAGATTCAGAGGTGTTCGACACCATTGGCCAGCCCACAGGTAACATTGCGGTGGTAAACGGCGCTGAAATTACGCATCAGGAGTACCGTGATGCGGTGCAGCAACAGATGCGCCAGATGCGTGAGCAGATGGGCGGCGATCTTAATCCGCAAATGGAAGACATGATTCGCGAGCAGACGTACACGCAGCTTGTGAACATGCAACTGATTGAGCAGGAGATGGACCGCCTGGGCATTCAAGTGACCGACGAAGAGGTCATGGATATGGTCTATGGTGACAACCCACACCCGATGATTCAACAGCAATTTGCTGATGACACGGGCCAGGTGGATCGCGAACTGATCGCCAATCTGGCGCAAAATCCGGAAATGCGCGAAAGTTGGCTGCAGATGGAGCAGTTTCTGCGTGATGAGCGCCGCGAGAACAAGATGAATACGCTGCTGCAATCAACGGTGCATGTCTCCAACCGCGATGTTGAAGAACATCACTTCCGCCAAAATGCATCAGCAGATGTTGAGTATGTGGCGCTGAACTACGCCTCGGTGTCTGATGAGGAGGTTTCGGTGTCGGATGCTGATCTGGAGGCTTATTATGACGAGAACCGCGATGACTTCCGTCGCGAGCGCACCTACGAAGTGCGCTATGCCATGCTCATGAAAGAAACGACGGCTGAGGACTCCGCAGCAATTGCGCAAGATCTCGAAGAAATGCGTGCCGAGTTTGAGCGGACGGAGGCTCATGAAGACTTCCTGCGGCGCAATGCGTCGGTGGAAGAGTTCACGGAGGACTTTCTCACTCGCGACGAGCTTGGCCCGGCTACGGCAAACGCCATCTACGATGACCTGACCGTGGGCCGTGTAACCGACCCTATTTTTGAAGAGGATGGTACGGTGCGCATTGCCAAAATCTTGGATGTAGAAGACGCTGCAGAGGCCGACGAGCCTGCCGTGCAGGTCGCCATCATGGCGCTTCCGCTACAACCGAGCATGGCGACCATTCGTGAGCTCGAAGATCGGATGGATGATATCTCCTTTTACACCAACGACGGGGGCGACTTCGAAGAAGAAGCCGAAGCCCAAAACGTGCCAGTACGCACGCTCACCGCACAAGATGGCGATGCCGACTTTCCCGATCTGGGACAAAGCCGTGCACTGCGCGACTTCTTGAGCGCCGCTAGCCGAGGCGATGTAAGTGATGTTATTGAGCTTGACGATCGCTTCGTCGTGGCAAAAGTTGAGTCGATCCAACGGTCTGGATATATTGACTTTGCCGACGTGCGCAGCCAAATTGAGCCGCGCGTCATTCAGCAGAAAAAGCAAGAACATCAGGTAGAGCGTATGCAGAGCGCATTTCAGGGCGCCGCATCGCTTGAAGAGTTGGCTGAAAACCTCGACACCCGTCTGCGCACCCACGACGGGCTTACCTTTGACGAAGACGTCATTCCGGGCCTTGGGCGCGATCCCTCGTTTGCAGGCACGGTGTTTGGCCTGGAAGAGGGCGAACAGTCGAACGTGGTAGCCGGTGCCAACGCCGCCTTTGTGGTTGTCCTCACCCGCTGGCATGAGCCCGCGCCACTGACCGAGTCAGAGCGCGAAGAGCTGCACCAGGAACTCCTGGCACAACGGCAGCAGCGCGTCATTGAGCAGTGGATCGAATCGCTGCGCGACAAAGCGTCTATTGACGATCACCGCGGACAGTTCGAGCAAATGTAGCGCGTCGCCTCCTTTCAACCCGCACCACCACAGGGCGCCTTGCATCATGCAGGGCGCCCTGTTTGTATAGTACCGCGTGTCTTCGTTCTATTTTTC
>CAZZCI010000337.1:0-3124 GCA_964653015.1 uncultured Rhodothermales bacterium | reverse complement strand
AAGAAAAAGTTATGTGCAAGGACTAGGACCCTAGGAGTACTTGAGCTACGCCCAGCGCCGCGTCAGTCGCAGGCTCCTTCCTCGCGATGACAAGGTGTAAATATATTTCTTTTGAGCTACCTAGCCGGAGAAACGCATACATCTTGACGGTTTCTCCGAAACCCTGTGTTTTGCTACCGGGTTCTTTTTAAGCATGTACGTACGTCTCCGACTCCCGCCTTGGCTATGTCCAACACGCGCCCCGTTTCGCCCGACGCCCCCTTCGCAAACGACAATTCAGACGAAACCTCTTCGGATGACCGAAGCCCACTACAACGCATTGTTGGAGGGCTGGGATCGTTCATATCGCGCTTTTGGTTTCTGGGCGTAATCGTGGCCGTAATGGTGTACATCTTTCAGGGTATGAACCCAGAGGTGGAGTTGCACGATGGACCTATTGTTGAAGACTTTGCTAGCGAAACCGTAGAGGGCGATACGTTTCGCCTGTCGGATTACACCGACGATAACATCGTAGTGATAAGTCTGTGGGCCACCTGGTGCGCAACCTGCCAACAGCAGATGCCAGGCTTTATGCAACTGCACGATGAGTTTGACGATGTCCAGTTCGTGGGCCTCTCGATGGATAATGATGGATTGGACGCTGTGCGCACGTACACGGAACGGGTGCAGTCGATTAATTATCCCCAGATCGCCGACCAACGCATTGCGTTCAACAATCTAGAGACCGGACGCAGTGTGCCGCGCACGTATGTGATCGACCACAACAGGCAGGTACGATTCCGCAACGTAGAAGGCATGCTCATGACTGGTGAATTGCGTCCCGTGCTTGAAGCCTTGCTTAACGAAGAACGCCCCGACGCCGTAGCCGACGCGTCTTAGCATCTGGTATTTCGTGGCCAGCCACGTTTTGCCACTAAGTGAACCCAATCGCGGGTTTGGGGCTTGATCGGGGTTCTCATCCTACCCCTTCGACCGTTTGAACCGTGCCTCAACGACCGTTGACCGTTCGCAACGCTTCTCCCGAGGAACGCACCGAACTTGACGAGCTGTACCGGCCCACTCGAACCCCCCGGCTGCGCACCCGCGCCGTGTGCTCAAAAAGGGTGGGATCAAAGTGAGCCGTCCGCAGCACAAGATCAGCAGCCCGGACTCGGAATGCGATCTAAAAAAGCGATTGAGCACTACGGCCTCTTCCAAGAGAAGCCTACCGCTCGTTATCCCGATTGCAGTTGTCCGGTTGCCCATCGAGAGGCAGCGATCCAAAGCCCTCCCACTCCGATAATGATGTGAATCGGCAATATAATGAACAGCAGGGTCAAGGGCGCGGAAAAGGCCGACCCAAGCATCAGCAGCGTACCGGTAAGGGCCGGCAGAATAAACCAGTTGGTAAGATAGCGCGGTACGGTTGCTATACTCCGAACATTGTAAGCGATAACAGCCGCAACCAGTGCTTGCATATACCACGCCATCAGAAAATGAGACTGGTGCATGCTGTAGCTCATAAACCCAAGTAGCTCTATTTCGTCCTCTGCAAGTGCCCCGCTGCCGTGCGCTTCAGCAAGGCGGCCAATGGCCCCAAGCCGCTCAAAGTTGGTGAGAATGCCAGCGATAAGCCCAATACCAAACAGGACGATGATAAACCCTGCTACCGGATAATAGGCGCGAACGTAGTTGCCCATAGCTACTGTAACAACCATTATCAGCGTGAAAGCAATCACCTCCAGCAAGGTGTAAATCCGGTAGACGGTAAGATTTTCGGTTGCGGCTAACAGTTCAAAAGCGTGGTGACTCGTGTCCGTCTGAGACGCGATGACCAAGATAAACAGCGGAAACATAATGATCGTAAGGACCCCGGTCGGCATCCCGAGGCGAGCGATTACACGCAACCACCCCTCCTTCTCGTTGGATATAGGCATACGTTTGTATTTTTTGGAAGCAGGCACGACCTGAAAACCTGTATTCGCAGAGTCCCCGTCGAGGAGCAATACCGCAAATGCAGAATCAGCATACCGTACAATATCAAGGGCTTGGCACAGAATCAATTTCTCATGCAGAGTACTCCAGATCTGAAAGGGCCTTTCTCGCGGCACAAACTCACTCTTCCACATTGCGTAGTCGATACGTCTACACTCGTCGAGTTTCAATGGAAAGACGAGTCAGAATGCGATTGAATAGGATTTGCTGCAGAGTACCCGCCTGCGCTGCGTGAGGAGTTGCACCCAGCAAGACCACCATTGTTGAACGTATCATTCCGTCCCCCTTACCCAATGCCCAATCTCAACGCTGATGTCGCGCTCCTCACCGAACGCAGATACGCCGTCCCCGAAGCCCCAGAAGGCGACTGGTATGTCAAGCAGATCCTGGACGACGACCGCCTGCTTCAAGAAGCGCTTAAAGAACAGGGCATAACCTCCACACGCATTGACTGGGCGCATCCAGAGGTGGACTGGTCGACTTTCTCCTGTGCGGTTTTTCGCACTACGTGGGACTACTTTGAGCGGTTTGAGGCGTTTACATCGTGGCTTGAGGAGGCGACGTCTCAGGTCCGGCTCTGCAATACGCCCGAACTGGTCTGGTGGAATCTGGACAAGCACTATCTGGCCGATTTGCAAGAACGCGGCATTCCAGTTGTGGCGTCGCAATTCATTGAACAAGGCGCACAGCTCCACCTTGAGGAACGGATGACCGAATCCGGCTGGGACGAGGCGGTGATTAAGCCCTGCGTATCGGCGGGTGGGAGAGACACCTACCGGGTTCACAAAGACCGGGCGGGCGATGTGGAAGAAACGGTTCAACCACTTCTCGAAAACGCGTCGTTTATCCTGCAGCCCTTCCTGAACGACATTGTAGACACCGGCGAGGTCAGCCTGATGGTGTTCGATGGCGACTACACGCATGCCATCCGCAAGTCTGCCAAGGCGGGCGATTTTCGCGTGCAGGACAACCACGGCGGCACTGTGCACCCCTACGAGCCATCGAGCGAGCAGATTGAATTGGCTTTGCGAGCGATGGATGCGTGCCACCCGGTGCCGCGCTATGGGCGGGTAGACATCGCGCGTACCAACGAAGGGCAGTGGGCGGTGATGGAACTGGAGCTCATCGAGCCCGAGCTCTGGCTACGCGA
>CAZZCI010000336.1:0-3157 GCA_964653015.1 uncultured Rhodothermales bacterium | reverse complement strand
TTCCGCTTTAGCGGGTTCCACCGGCTCCACGAGGCGTTGAACGACGTCGACCAGATCCGTCTGCTCGTTGGGCTGTCTACCGGACGTACCACCGGGCAGCTGCTCGACACGCACCGCAGGCAGCAGGCGATGGATTTTGCCGCGCATGCCGATACCCGTACGCAGGTTACCGAAGACGTGATTCAGCAGATTGCGGCGGCCAACGAACAACGCGATATCGAACAGGGCTTGCGCGCGTTCATGCGGTTTCTGCATGAAGGGAAACTGCAGATTCGTGCATATCCGGCTCCGCTGCACGCAAAAGTGTACATCGGGCGATACCACGAAGCCGACCGCGATTTTGGCCACGTCATTACCGGGTCCAGCAACTTCTCGGAGTCGGGTTTGGTGGGACAGCGCGAGTTCAATGTGGAGCTGAAGCAGCCCCACGATGTGCGGTACGCCCTGCAGCAGTTTGAAACGCTCTGGGAGGAGGGCGTCGAGGTCACGCCTGATGTGGCCGACACGATGCAGCAGCGCACCTGGCTCAACGATGCGCTGACCCCGTACGACATCTACCTGAAGTTCCTGTACGAGTACTTCGAGGAAGACATTAACCTGGACCATCAATCGCGGGATGATGGGCTATACCGTCCCGAGGGCTTCATGGAACTGGAGTACCAGACTCAGGCCGTGACCGCAGCGCGCAAAATCTTGGAGGCCCACAACGGCGTGTTCATTGCCGACGTGGTGGGGCTGGGCAAAACGTACATCACCGCCATGCTCCTGCAGCAGATTCAGGGCCGCACGCTTGTAATCTGCCCTCCCGTGCTACAAGAGCAGTGGCGCGAGGCTTTCCTTGATTTTGGGATTCGCGGATGCCGGGTCGAGTCGCTCGGGAAGCTGGAGCAGGTGCTGCACCGCGATCCAGATCGCTACGACACCATTGTGCTGGACGAGGCGCATCGGTTTCGCAATGAGGATACGCAGCGATACGAGATGCTGCACGAGATCTGCTTCGGGAAAAAGGTGGTTTGCGTATCTGCAACCCCCCTTAACAACGCCATCAGCGATCTCTACAGCCTGCTGAAGCTGTTCCAGACGCCGCGCCGCAGTACGATTCCCGGCGTGCCCGACCTCAAGCGGTTCTTTAAGCAGCAAACACGGGCGCTGAACCAGCACCTTAACGAATCGTCCGAGCATGAAGCCACGGCCCAGCAGGTCTCCGAAGCCGTGCGCGATCGCGTGCTGAAGCATGTGATGATCCGGCGCACACGTAGCGAGATTGAGAGGTACTACGAAGAGGACCTCGACAAGCAAGGTGTATCATTTCCCAGCCTGGCGGCGCCACGTCGCATCATCTACGCGTTCGACGACGAACTTGAGCAGGTTTTCCGGCGCACTATCGAGCGGCTCAAGGACTTTGCGTATGCACGCTACACCCCGCTGCTGTACTACACGGGCGAACTGACACCGCTGCAGGAGCAGTCGCAGCGTAACATTGGTGGATTCATGAAAAGCATCATCGTGAAGCGGTTGGAGAGCAGCTTTCACGCATTTAAGCAAACGCTGGCCCGTTTTATCGAATCGTACGAGCGGTTTATTGAGATGTACGCCTCAGGTACCGTGTATCTCGGCAAAGATGTGGATGTGTTCGACCTGCTCGACAACGACCGTACCGACCGGTTGCATGCGCTTATCGAGGCCGATCGTGTCTCGGCATATCCCGCGGAGGCGTTCACCGATGGCCTCATGGAAGCCGTACAGCGCGACCTCCAGGTGCTGCGATTGATCCAGTCAGATTGGGAGCCCGTCACGCACGATCCGAAGCTGGATGCATTTCGCGAGCAACTGCATTCCGACGACATACTCAGCACAGGGAAGCTTCTTGTTTTTACCGAAGCTGCGGAAACGGGCGAGTATCTCTTTGAGGCGCTCAACGACGTAATGCCGGGGCAGGTTTTGTTCTATTCGAGTGATGGTGGACGCGACGCCGACGGAACCCTTGGCGTGAATCGAGCTCGGCAGCGCATTGCCGAGAACTTCGATCCGACCGCGTCTAATCCCCGTGACGACTATCGACTGCTCATCACAACCGATGTACTGGCGGAAGGCATCAACCTGCACGAGTCCAACACCGTCATCAACTACGACTTACCGTGGAACCCAACGCGCGTGCTTCAGCGTGTGGGCCGAATCAACCGTGTAGGGACGGCGCACGACAACATCTACGTCTACAACTTCTTCCCGACCGACCAGGCAGACGCCCAGATCAACCTGGAGGCTAACATTAAGGGGAAGATTCAAGCCTTTCACGACACGCTGGGCGAAGACGCGCAGTATCTGACTGATGAGGAAGAGGTGTCTACGCATGAGTTGTTTGGCGCCGAGTTGTACGAACGCCTGAACACGGCATCGACCTACGAGGGGGAAGACGAAATCGCGTCGGAACTCGAATACCTGCAGCTATTGCGCACCGTGCGCGACAACGACCCTGAGCGTTTCGCACGGATTCAAAAGTTGCCAAAGAAAGCGCGCACAGCCTGGAATCCATCTGAGGGACCATACGGACTGCTCACGTTCTTCCGGCGTGGCGCACTGAAGCAATTCTTTCTGGGGACGCCCAAAGCAGCGCATGAGCTCACCTTTTTCGAGGCGGCTGAAGCCTTTGCATGCGTTCCAGATACCCCACGCACTGCGCTCCCCGATGATTTCTATGACTGTTTAGAACGGAATCGAACAGCGTTTGAACAGGCGGTGGCCCGTGATACACCACAAGGAGCTACAGGGGGCCTCTCCAACGAGGAAAAAGTGGTGCGCCGTCTGAAATCAAGCGCAATGCGCAGGCATCAGCGATTCACCAAGGCTGATCGCCAGTATATCACAGACGTGATTCGCGCATTCCAGGACGGTATTATTCCTCGCCATACGACCACACGCCTCAAAAACGCGCTGGAAGAGGAGCCCGATTCACTCCGGGCGTTGCAGATTGTCCGTGCACACGTCTCAAAGCGGCTACTGGATGCCCACCGCATGAAGCGTGAGGCTCGTGCCACTGAACGCCGCGAAGTGATTGTGTCGGCGTATCGCAATGAAGTTGAGCACCGAGATGCTCCACCCCGTTCAACATGACCTTGTGTGGGAAGCCTGTGCCCTCAAGTCAGCACCTCCCTACACT
>CAZZCI010000335.1:0-3178 GCA_964653015.1 uncultured Rhodothermales bacterium | reverse complement strand
TTCATGGGTGTGAGGGGACCAGGTCCCATCTTCGATTGGAGGACCAGCGAGTAATCGGCAGGCGAGTAATTGACAGGCGAGGACCGCAGGGAAGCTGACCGGCAGTGTCCATAAAGGTACTCCTTCTCGGACACTTTTGCCACCTCGCTTTCCGCCGGTAGAAGACCGATCTTTTAGGCCCAGTTTGCCCCACCCTTTTTGGACACCTTCTATTTCGGGCTCCGTTGGGTTTTTCTGCTCCTCTCCGAGGTACTCCTCTCCCAAGTACTCCCGTCTGAGGTATTCCTGTCCGAGGTATTCCTGTCTCAAATTCCCCTGTCCGAGATTCTCTTGCCTGAGATTCCCCTGTATGGCATCTGTTGTATAGCATCTATTGCATGGCATCGATCGAAAGAACCGCGTGTCCTCGCTTCCGCCCGTCCCTTTCCGAACGTGAGCCCGAAACACTCTGCGAACCTATGCCTCGCGAATGCGGTGATGCTGCGCAATGTGGCCGACCTGACCGACGTGCTGGCCGACGTCAAGGCTGACGGTCATGACTTTACGCGTGAGCAGGTCGTTCCGCGCAGCCCCTACATGACCACGTATCTCAAACGCTTCGAGCAGTACGTCCTGGACATGGACAGCCAGCCTCCTCCGCTGGAGCCGAAATCGCCGGAGCCGAAATCGCTGGACCTGGTCGACGAAGCGTCTCCACTACGTTGACATTTTGCACGTATCCCGAAAGTACTCCTTAAACCGAGAACGCACCATGGCGGGGGCTTCGCGCGGCCCGAGCCCGCGGGCACTCTCGGAGGAGGATCTCCCGGAACTGCAGGTCCTGATGCGCGATCCCGATGTGCCCGTGCCCCGCATCTGTGAGCGGTTCGACATCTCCAAGGCCACCCTCTACCGCTACGTCGGGCCCAACGGCGAGCGGCGCTATGACGGGGGATGACATGCTCTGTGGCAAGAACGAATGTTGATCTTGATTATCAGCAGTTCAATATGAGTATAGACTTGAGGTTGGATCCACAGTAAGTTATTCTCTGATTGGGAATGTAAGGTCAATAGCTCATTCAGAGCCCACGATTAGCCTATGGCAATGACGGAATTTCCGAGCGAAGTCCAGCGGGAACTGCAAAACTACGTGTATGCCCTTGTCAACCCACGCAGCGACCAGATCTTCTACGTCGGCAAAGGGTGCGGAAACCGGGCATTTGAGCATCTCTCGGAGGATGGGAATTCCGAAAAGCATGAACGGATCGAGGACATTCGCTCGGACGGCTTGGAGCCCAGGGTTGATGTGCTGGCCCACGGACTCTCTAAGGAAAATGCCCTGAAGGTTGAAGCTGTCTGCATTGACGTAATTGGTCTTGGACAGCTCACCAACCGAGTCACAGGCCAGAACTCGTCATGGGGAGGTCGGCAGAGTGCAGAGAAGATCGTTGCGACGATTGGAGCAGAACCCGTAGAGGTGGACGATCCAGCCCTCGTCATCAACATCGCCCAGACGTTTTATTACGGCATGAGCGAGCGCGACCTCTACGACATCACCCGGGGCATCTGGCGCCTCAACGTAGACCGCGCACGCAACATTGATCTCGTTCTCGCGGTCCACGAGGGCGTCATCCGGGAAGCATACCAGCCCGACGATTGGCATCCCGCAGGGACCACCGACTATGAACGTCGTGACTTGGACCCTGAACACTGCGAGGGCCGATGGGAGTTCACCGGCCAGACAGCACCGGAGTCCCTCCGCAAAACTTATGTGGGCAAGCGACCCTCGAACATCTCGTTTGGTCAAAATCCGATTCGCTACATCAATGGGGCGTAGGAAGTAGCCATAGTGGATGAGGGAGGGCGTGACAGATATCCACGCCGTCACCACAGCGCGGCGACGGCGGAAGGGGAACTGCCCTATGTCGTGGTTTTTCTGGTGACCATGGTCGTTGCTGAAGCTGGTATGTGCCTTGGAATCCTACCCTTCAGATTTGGGAGCCGGTAAAACGGCATAATGGGCCTTACTGCATGTGCTGAAAAGTTCGACGGCATTAGAGGCGGTGTCTACCATAGCGCTTCATGCGCTACATGTCGATCTAACAACTAACAATCAGTTACCGAACATAATATTCTGCACAACATGCCGCCTCACGCTGAAAACCGAGAGGAGTCCCTCACGCACGTTGTTGCCCACCAGCACTCTTCCCGCCACCGGAAAGAAATCAAGCAGAGTGATGAGTGTGGCTGTTTTTTCTGCATACAGCAGTTCCCCCCTTCGGAGATCGAACAATGGGTTAGCGAAAACGAAACCAGTGTGACCGCTCTTTGCCCCAGGTGTGGAATCGACTCCGTGATCGGTTCTGCTTCTGGTTATCCGATCACGGCCGACTTTCTGAAGCGGATGCAACACTATTGGTTCTGAGTTTAGATTCATGAGCAGCGGTATAGCCATACGCTACAGCTTACGACGGCCGGTATGGCCTACGCGAATTGCCTCAGCCTACGCAATCGCACAACTTTGCCTGGCACATTTTGCTACATCTTGGTGATAGTGCTGACCGATTGATATAGGCTTGTGCGTTGAGCCCCCGTTAGGCAATTGCAGATGTTTCCAAAACGATCCCGCCAGGGAGAACGAGTCACCCGCCGCGCCCCCCATCTGCTTCAGAGTCATCCGCGGCAGGTTCACTCGGCGGACCGGCGTCCAGACGCTCGAAGAGCCGTTTCAGGTCGGACACGTCGATATGGCCGTCGGATCGCTCGATCGTGAGGTCGGCCAGCACATGCTGCCAGCAGGTGGATGGGTCGATCGGGTCGTTGGGATCGAGGTAGCCTTCAGCGCGCAGGTGCTCTGTCAAATCGAGGGAGCCATCGTGCTTGTTTGGGATCGGGCGCGCTGGCATACGTCCGGAACTGTCGAGACGCTGATCGGCGAGTATGATCGGTTGGGCGTTTTGCTTCTGCCCAAGCGCTCCCCGGCGGACAATTCTATCGAGGACATTTGGCGCGAACTCAAAAACAGGATTGCGGCGAATCTGGGGCGGGGGTGGAGACGTTGAAAGCGGCGTGTCAGAGATTCCTTGACAACCTTTCCGTGGAGCAAGCCTTTGTGCCCAGCCCCATACGCCAGCCTCTCCAATACCAATCTTTCCAATATACGACCCACTGTCATGGCTGCCCCTGCTCGACATAAGCA
>CAZZCI010000334.1:0-3183 GCA_964653015.1 uncultured Rhodothermales bacterium | reverse complement strand
GTGCAGTTCTATGCGGGCATTCCGTTGGGCCCTCCTCATACCGACGAGGTGATCGGAGCGCTGTCTATCATGGATACGGCTCCACGGCATATAGATGGCGAAGAGCGAGGATGGATTGTGCGCCGGCTTGCCGACATGGGGGCGATGGTGATGAATGAACTCGAACGCCGTCGAGAGGCTGCCACCCGTGAGCAAACGAGGGTACACCTGCAGCATGTGGCCGATAACGTATCGGAAGGCATATACCGTAGCACGCCGAATGATGGACTCATGTACGTCAATCAGGCCTTTGCCGACCTGTTTGGCTACGATAGTCCCGAAGAAATGCTTCATCTTCCATCTATACGCTTCTATCGCAATGCAATGCAGCGCGATGCGTTGTTGGAAGAAGAGCACGAAACCGATGGTCTCGAAGGCAAGGCTGTTGAACTGCGACGCAAAGACGGATCGACGTTCATTGGGCGCATTAGCAGCACAGTACTGCGCGATGACGAAGGCAACGTAGTGTATTATGATGGAGTTGTTACCGATATCACCGAATCATACCGGGCGCAGCGTGAGGTCCGTCGCCAAAAAAAGATTCTGCAGACGGTTGTCGAAAACGTACAGTCTATTGTCTTTTTGCTTGATGAAAACGGCCGTTTTTTGGTGTCGGGAGGACGCGATCTCGCCGCGTTGGGCTTAGAGTCGGGGGAGGTGGTAGGAAAGTCGGCCTTCGAGTTATATGTTGATTATCCTGCGATTATTCAGCGCCTTCAACGAGCGCTGCAAGGAGAGGCTGTACAGGGCACCTTTGAAATGGAGGGTCGTGTATTCGATACCCGATACTCGCCGGTGTATAGTGAAAGTGGGTCCTTTGTAGGCTGCGTAGGTGTAGCCCAAGATATCACAGAGCATAAAGAAAAGGAGCGTGCGCACCGGCGAAGTGCCGAGCGCTGGGAGCGACTTGTTGAGGTGCATCCCGACCCCATCGTCGTTTCAATAGATGATCGGATTAAGTATATCAATCCGGCGGGAGCACGGGTCTTGGGTGTAGACGATTCGTCTTCGCTCACAGAGTGCTCACTGTCTAGCTTTGTAGACGAAGATGACAAAGAAAAGGCGGCGAACAACTTGCGTCGTGTCTACAATGAGCGGCGCATCACCATGCCGCAGGAATATACCGTACGGGGGCGCGATGGTGTATCGCGGGTGGTAGAAGCACGCTCGGTGCCTATCATATACAATGGGCAGCGGGCTGCACAAACCATCGTACGTGATATTACGGCAGAGCGCACCCTGGAGCAGCAGTTGCGCGTACGCAACGATCGATTTCAAACGTTGCTCAAGTATGCCCAACCTGCGATCTTTTTGCTCGACGATGACGCCAATATTCTGGTGGCTGAGGGCAAACACTTGTCGCGGCTGGTCGATGCTCCCGGTACGCTGGCAGGAGATTCTTTCCATGCGCGTTATGCCGATGCTACGGCATTTACAGACTGTGTAGACCAGGCGCTATCTGGCACGCCAGTCGACACCGTAGTTGAGGTCAACGAAGCTACGTTTGATGTATGGTTTGCTCCGATTCAAGATGTAGATAGGCAGGTCAGTGGATGTGTTGGCATGGCGGTGGACATAACCGAGCGCATTGAAGCCGAGCAGGCGCTTCGCCAAGAGCGGGATCTGCTCGAACGCATTTTCAACACCAGTGCAGCAGCCATTACCATCTTAGATACGGAGGGACGTATTACAGAGGCCAACTCACGGGCGGAGGAGGTGCTGGGGATTTCGGCCAACGAAGCGTCAGAGCGTACCTATAACGACCCCGACTGGGGAATTGAACGCATTGATGGGACTTCCTTGCCCGAAGACGAGTTGCCGTTTTCCCAAGTTATGGCGACCCAGGCACCGGTGTACGATATCGAACATGCAATCCGGTGGCCAGATGGAACGCGTAAAGTTGTGTCGATTAACGGCGCCCCTCTTCGTAATGCTAACGAGGAAGTGGTGGGAGCTGTCTTTACTGTGCATGACATTACAGAGAGACACGAGCAAGATCGCATGTTGCGGCGTACCCAGCGCATGCTTGATGCGATTATAGATAACGCAGGGATAGGTATTTGCGTAACGAATGCCGATCGGAAATTTGTGCAGATTAACCCGGCGTTTAGCGAGTTGTTTGGGTGGACTGAGAAAGACCTTATCGGAGCATCTGTAGGAAAAATAGTAGCGCCCGAGCAGCGTGCTCAAGCGTTGAAAGTTCACGACCGAGTCATCCACGAAGGGATTGATGAAGAACCAGGCGAGTGGAAGGTGCTTCACAAAGATGGATCCAAGCGTGATGCCCTTGTAACGGCAGAACGCGTTATCTTAGACGGGGAGCCGTACAAAGTAATCACCATCGCCGATATCACAGATCGCGTGGCCGCCGAACAGGCATTGCGTAAAGCAAAGCAGAGTGCCGAATCAGCCGCCCGCCTTAAGTCGGCTATGCTCGCCAACATGAGTCACGAAGTGCGTACCCCGCTCACATCGATTATTGGGTTTGCAGAGGTGTTGCAAGATGAAACCCATGGCCGTCAGTCTAACTTTGCGCGGCATATCGTACGAAGTGCCAACCGGCTTCTTACAACCCTCAACTCGGTTCTTCGACTGTCGAAGCTTGAGGCGGGAACAGAGGCGGTAGAGACCGTGCCCATGGATGCCGTTCAGCTTGTCGGCGAGATTGTAGACGAAATGGCCCCCCAGGCCGAACGCGCTTCGGTGTCACTTACAGCTAACATGAGGGTCTCGTCTGTGCACCTCGAAAGTGATCCTGGAGCGCTCCAACGGGTTTTGTACAACACACTCAGCAACGCAATCAAGTTTACACCAGAGTCTGGGCAGGTAAATGTGTGTGTGACTGAAGGCCCTTCGGGAGCTCTCATTGAGGTCACAGACACAGGTATTGGCATGAGTGAGTCGTTTCAAGAGCGAATGTTCGATGCATTTACGCAAGAGTCGGAGGGGTTTGCTCGTTCGTACGAAGGCAGCGGACTGGGGCTTACCATCGTGCAAAAGTTAGTGCATCAGCTGGGTGGGCGCCTTGAAGTTGAGTCGACCCAGGGGTATGGAACGCGTATCAGCATTTTTCTGCCCAAGTAAAACGGACTAAGTGAAGTCACGTGTCAATATTGGAGTTCAAGAGGGAGTGACAGCCTGCCC
>CAZZCI010000333.1:0-3184 GCA_964653015.1 uncultured Rhodothermales bacterium | reverse complement strand
AGAGGATGCTGCGGCTGCTGTTGACGAGGATGAGTCCGTCGTTGGTGACGGCGGCGTCGATGACGGCGCGGGCATCGCCGCCCTGGGCGCCTACGCCGGGGATCAGAAAGGGGAGCGAGGGGCACACCTCGCGCAGTTCGGATAGGGCGCGGGGGGCGGTGGCGCCGACGACCAGTCCGGCGTCGCCTTGGGCTTCGGGGTGGTCGTTCCATTGCTGCACGAGGCGGGCGATGCGGAGGTAGACGGGCTCTTTGGGCATCGGGTCCTGCGCCTCTACCAGGCAGGCTTGCAGGTCGGCGCTGCCGGCGTTGGAGGTGCGCGTTAGCACGAACACACCGCGTCCGGGGGTGTGCAGGAACGGCAGGATGCTGTCGCCGCCCATGTAGGGCGCGGCGGTGATGGCGTCGGCGCCTAAGTGGTCGAAGAGTCCCTTTGCGTAGAAGCGCGCCGTGTGGCCGATGTCGCCGCGCTTGGCATCGGCGATGCAGCAGTGGGTGTCGGGGATGGCGTTGACGACGGATTCGAGGGCGGCGTATCCGGCAGCGCCGTGCGCCTCGAAGAAGGCGAGGTTGGGCTTGTAGGCGCAGCAGTGCGGCGCGGTGGCTTCGATGATGGCGATACAGAAATCCGATAGCGCCTGGGGGTCGGTGGGGTGGCTGGAGTAGGGCGCGGGAAGCCATTCGGGGACCGGGTCGAGTCCCACACAGAGGCGTGAGCTGGCACTTTTTTGGGCCGCCTGCAGTCGGTCGGGGAAGGTCATGGGCATATCCATTCGTAAAACGCTGGCGCACTGTAACGTACCGCGAACGATGGGCAGGTACAACGTATTTGATGTGGACTTTTCGCGCATCTATGCTTACCATAGGAACCGCACAAAACCCGTGGGCTACAACATTACTGCCCCGGTTGGAAGCACTTCCAAACAGCGATTCGTCGATCTGTCTTCCTTCTGCGCATGCGCGCCTGCCGGTGGCTCCGCTCTCGTCATCCCTCTGTCACAACCACCTGCGATTTGTTATGGCCAAGAAGAAAGGCTTAAGCAATATAAAAGGCGTCTCCAAGCAAGATCAGGAGATGATCGAAAATATCGAGACCATGATGGGCCCGGAGCCCGAGGACATGGGTCTCATGAAGAACATGTTCTGGGGTCGTTTCCGCGAAGATCTGGTCTTCCCGTATCCCCGCGAGTCTAACGACGAACGCGAAACCTGCGACGCGCTGCTGGAGGAGCTGGAGGACTACCTCGAAAACGAGCACCCGGCGGTTGAAATCGACCAGGAAGAGTACATCCCTGAGTGGTGTATCGACCGGCTCTTCGAGATGGGCGTGATGGGCATGATCATCCCGAAAGAGTACGGCGGACTCGGGCTGGGCGTGACCAGCTATAACCGCGTGCTGGAAATGATTGGCCGCTACTGCGCTTCGACGGCTGTGATGGTGTCGGCACATCAGTCCATTGGCTGCAAGGCGCTCGTCATGTTCGGCAACGAGGAGCAGAAGGAAGACTACCTGCCGATGGTGGCGCGCGAGAAGCTCTCGGCGTTCTGCCTGTCGGAGCCGAACGTGGGCTCGGATGCTGCCGGACAGGAGTCGTTCTCGGTGAAGACCGAAGACGGCGATTACGTCTTGAACGGCGAGAAGAAGTGGTCGACCTCGGGCGCACTCAGCGGGCTCTTTACCGTGATGTGCAAGAACATGCTCAAGAACCCGGAGACGGGCGAGCTCGAACAGAAGGGCGTGAATGCGCTCATCTGCACGCCGGATATGGAGGGCGTGGAGATCTTTGAGAACAACCGCTCGAAGACGGGCATCCGGGGCACCTGGCAGGCTCGCATCCGCTTCAACGATGTGCGCGTGCCCAAGGAAAATCTGCTGCACAAAGAAGGGCGCGGTCTGAACGTGGCGCTCTCGTGCCTGAACTACGGACGCTGCACGCTGTCGGCGGGTGTGACCGGTGCGGCCAAGGCGGCCAAGGAGCAGGGCATCAAGTGGGTGCAGACGCGCTATCAGTTTAAGCGTCCGCTTTCCGACTTTGAGCTGGTGCGTCAGAAGGTGGCCCGCATGTCGGCGCTCACCTATGCGATGGATTCCATGCTCTACATGATGACGGGCATGCTCGACCGCGGCGACAAGGACATTATGGTCGAGACGGCCATCTGTAAGGTCTTCTGCTCGCACTACGGGTGGGAGGTCATCGACGATGTGATGCAGATCATGGGCGGTGAAGGCTACATGACTGAGCATGAGCTGGAGCGCTCCTGGCGCGACAACCGTATCCACGGCATTGTGGAGGGCTCGAACGAGGTGATGCAGTCGTTCATCTTTGCGTACGGCGGCAAGAAGCTGGCCGAGCAGATGGTGTCGGTGCAGGATGCGCTGACATGGGATACGGACGAGAGCATCGGACAGAACCTCTCGCGCATGTTTACTGCGGCGACCAACCCGACGGTGATGTCGAAGGCGCTGCCGCTGGCCGGACAGCTGTTCCTGGGCATCAAGCCGCAGGCGCCGGAGGTCCGCAGCGTGCATCCCGCTCTGCGTCAGCAGGCGGAGACGCTTTCGACGCTCATCCAGAAGCACTCGCACTTCTTCAAGATGGCGAGCAAGTGGGAGCGTGAGAAGATTGTGGAGCACCAGGCGCAGCAAGCCCGCGTGGCCGACAACGCGATCTACTTGTACGCGCTCACGGCGTCGCTCTCGAAGATGGACGACCAGCTGCGCACGGGCGAGTATGGTCCGGAGTTTGAGCGCGATCGGGCGGCGTTTGAGTATCTGTTTGAGTGGTTCGAGAACAAGATCCACGCGAACTTTGGCCGCCTGCGCGACAACGCCGACGACAGCATGCGGAAAGCGGCTGAGGCGGCGCTGCGCTACAACGACACGCTGCCGAACAAGGAGTTCTACATCCACGAAGGGAGTCCGCTCGGACGCGATGCTGGCAAGGAGACGCCGACGGAGCACATCAAGCAGTTCCCCGGCGATGGTGTCGATCCGCGTGAGCAGGATCGCGCCCCCGGCGAAACCGATGAGCTGGAGCTTGAGGACGTGCCTGCCACCTCTGGCGATGGCGCTCCGGAAGAGCCGAAGCCTGCTGCTGAAGATGGCGTGGCGTAGGTCCTGACGGACGTTTCGGTTCTACTCTTTCACCGCCCGGTGTTCTGCAAAGAGCATCGGGCGGTTTTTT
>CAZZCI010000332.1:0-3186 GCA_964653015.1 uncultured Rhodothermales bacterium | reverse complement strand
TGGCGGACACAACACCTCGCTCGTGCTTTCGGCATTTGACGAGTAGCGCACGCCATGTGGCAAGCGGTGCGCTTCCACGCTACGTAGGTCCAGAAAACGATCGTTGAGATGTCATTGCGAGGAGCGTCGCTTCAGCCACAGGCTCTCTTCTCGCGATGACAAGAGGCAAACACATTTTCGCTGAGCTACATAGACAGAGCGTGAGAGTCAACGGAACACAATGCTCTCAACGAGCGACTCACCCAGTTCGTTGTTTAACCGATCGCGCCACTGCGTCCGCTGCAAATGTAGTTCTTGACGCCACGCAGGCGATTCAATTTTAACAAAAAGCTGGTGCCCTTTCATCCACACGCTTTCCGTAACGTTATTGATTTGAGGCCCAACGAGCATCGCCCATGCTTCAATCACACGGGCCTCGTCAATCTTTCCTCCTGTATCCAACTCTCGTACCACGTCAGGCAGTAAGTCGCCCAGCCGTTTTGGCGTATCTCCTGTACTCATAGCACTGTACGCGTTTGATGCGTAGCAACAATGGTTTGCTGTGTGAAGAAATAATAACGAGCCTGTGAGGGCATCGTTCGGAGCGGTATACCTGGAAAACGAGACGAAATGGGTGTTACATTACGTTGGTAAAGAGCGGCTACCCCCACAACTCGGTTCTGCAAGCCGTGTACGGTGCTATTTTGTATTCTGTTGTTTTGCTTCGCGTTGTCTCCGTTGATCTATGATGCTTAACGTGCGTTCTCTTGATTCCGTTCGATGGCCTGCGCTTTGCAGCCTCATTGCAGGGCTTGCCTTGCTTACGGTTAGTGGCATGTCTACCGCTGCAGCCACCTCAGTAAATGATACCCCCGCGGTTCTTGCTACCGACACGGTACGCGTCACGCTCCAAAGTGCCATCGTCCGAGCACTAGAAGAAAGTCCAGAAGTCGGCCAGCGCGAGGCAAGGCGCGATTTTGCTGATGCCCGCTTTTCAGAGGCGCGAGCCAGCCGGTTTGCGACCAACTTCCGGATTGAAACAGCCCACTCTATTGCGCCCAGCCTTGATATTCCGTCTGACTACGACGGCCCCAACAGCGAGTTATACTTGAATCCCAATGTTGAAAATGACTGGCGGATTCAGAGCCTGCGCCCATTTAACCGTTTCGAGGTTGTATTGCAACAACCACTATGGACTTGGGGCGAGCTCTCAGGACAAATCGAAGCTGCTGAGCATGGAGCCGTGGTTGAGGAGGCGCGGATCCAAGAAAAGCAACTAGAGGTGGCTTTTCGGGCTGGGGAGACCTATCAGAACGTACTCCTGACCAACGCGCTGAAAGAGCTTTCTGAAGAAGCCGAATCGCTGTTACGTCAGGCGCGCCGGGAAGTGCAAAGTCTGCTCGATGAAGGCGATCCGGATGTTGAGGAGGCCGATCTGTTTCAATTAGACCTGGCAGAGCAAGAGTTCGAGCGCCGTACCGTAGAGGTGAATGAGCAGCAGGCCACCGCCCGGTCAGCGTTAAGACGTCAGCTTATGTTAGACGAGGGAACGTCGCTGGCGCTTGCGGAGGAACGCTTGGAGCCGCTCTCGCTCGAAATTTTAGGCGACTCGCTGGCATTCTACGAAGATGCTGCTCAGCGACATCGACCGGAGTTTCGACAAACCGAAGCCGGAATGGCAGCGCGTGAGGCGCTTGTTGATGTTGCGCGTTCGGACTTTTATCCCAAGCTGGCGATGCAGGCTTCCTACAGCATTAGCTTTACTCCGGGCCGCTTTCGGCAACCCAATGCATTTGTAAGTGACTCATTTCGTGGACAGGGAACGCGTACTGGATTTGGCATTCGACAGAATCTGAACTTCTACCAGACGCGCGCCCGCGTCCGACAGGCCGAGGCCGAGCGAAACGAGGTTGCCTTCCAGCAAGAGGTGGCCGATGAGTTTATCGCCTTTGAGGTCGAGGAGGCATTTCGCCGGGTACGTATCGCCAAAAACCGCGTTGAATCGCTCAAT
Source organism: uncultured Rhodothermales bacterium (assembly GCA_964653015.1). Taxonomy (GTDB): domain Bacteria; phylum Bacteroidota; class Rhodothermia; order Rhodothermales; family Salinibacteraceae; genus Longimonas. The sequence continues at coordinate 1,196 of CAZZCI010000332.1, read as the reverse complement.
GAGTCTGTTCGAACCACGCGCGAGTGGTTGCGCACCGAACAAATTGACTTCGACCTGGACTTTGGGGACCCCCAAAACTTGATACGTGCTGTGCAGGCCAATCTCGAAACTCGGGCCGAATATTACGAAGCTGTGCAGCGCTACAACATCGCTGTGCTTCGTTTGCTACGAACAGCAGGGATACTTACGAAAGATGCACAGCGCGGCATGCTTATTGAAACCGAGTAGCACGCGATCACCGACACGATATTCATAACCCCTATTTTGCTATGTGGTCTTTTCTTTCTATTCGCACCGGACTCATTGCCGCACTCATTATGATGATGAGTGTGCCCGTTTTGGCACAGCAAGGCACTGCACCCAACGACGAAGACGCCATTCGCGATATGCTTGAACAGCGTGATGCAGAAATCAAGTCGATCCTTGATGGCGACCGGGCCGACTTTACAGATGAACAGCGCAATGAACTCATGACGCTCATCAATGGCGTGATTGACTTTCGTGCTATGGGGCAGCACGCGCTTGGTCCGTTCTGGGGAGATCTTTCCGAAGAGCAGCGCGACGAGTTTGTCGATGTCTTCCGCGATGTGGTTCGCCTGCAGTCTATGGCTGATCTGGAGGTGTACAACTCGGAGGTTTCGTATGAGCACATCGATGTAGAAGGAGACAGCGCATTCGTGCGCACCATCACTCGGTACCAGGGCACCCAAACCCCCGTTGATTATGTGCTTGCCCGTCAAGGAGATACGTGGCTGGCGCAAGATATCATTGTAGATGAAGTAAGCACCGCTGAGGGCTATGCGCGGTCTTTTCAACGCGTGATGCGTCGCCGAGGCTTTGATTCGTTGATGAACAGCCTGGAGCAACGTCGCGAGCGGGCTCAGCAAGAGTCGCAGGAGCAGTCTGCAAGTCAATAAGCGCTATTAGGCGGATGAGCGGCTTGCTGGAGTGACATGCTGCAGCAAGCCGTTCGCTGAATCTATCGCTTGCAACCGATGGAGTGCTGGGAACGGAGCAAACAGGTGCTCCTCAGGTACGACGTCATGCCGTTGGTTGGACGGGGCTGCATTCGACTTTACAACGCATGAGATTGTGCGCCAAGAGTACGTCCTCCCTGTAGTCCTAGTCTATGCATACAACTTGAGATGGTGATAATCGCTGATGATCGCTTGCCTGTCCTGAACTCGATTCAGGAT
>CAZZCI010000331.1:0-3186 GCA_964653015.1 uncultured Rhodothermales bacterium | reverse complement strand
CCAAAGCCGTATTCATCGACGCCGTCTTGGGCGGCCTTCATGATGTCGGGATGATTGGCCAGTCCCAGGTAGTTGTTGGCGCAGAAATTAATCACATCACCCGAAGTCACTGAAATATCAGCATCTTGCTGCGAGGTGATGACGCGCTCTTCTTTGTAGAGGCCGTCGTCTTTGATCTGCTGGAGTTCGGATTCAAACGCGGAGAGGTCGGCCATGGGCAGGGGAAACAGTTAACAGAAGGAGAGTGCGATGAATAGAGCCATCAAGGCGGCCCAATCGTTACGCGTGCTGCGGTTCGGTGTTGGACGGAGTCAGGTGCGTGAGCATGTCGTTGGTCATGGCGGCTAGGTCGTACTCGGGCTGCCAGTTCCAATCGGTGCGCGCTGTGCTATCATCAACAGAGGCCGGCCAGTTGTCGGCAATATCCTGTCGTTCGTCAGGCACGTAGGTTACGGAGAATCCGTTGGAGGTGCGTTCGTTCAGGTGCGTGGCCAATTCGTTCGCGCTGAAACTGAACGCCGTAATGTTGTAGCTGTCGCGCACCGTGAGTGCGTTGGGGGGGGCATCCATCAGGTTGAGGGTAGCGCGAATGGCATCGGGCATGTACATCATAGGTAGCCGCGTGTCGGCGCGCAGGTAGCACGTGTACGGGGTGCCGTTTGCGGCTGCGTGGTACATGTCTATCGCGTAATCGGTGGTGCCGCCGCCCGGTTCAGTTTTGTAGCTAATGAGGCCGGGGTATCGCAAACTACGCACATCCACCCCGTAACGTTGGTGGTAGTAGCGGCACAGCAGTTCGCCGCTGCGTTTGGTGACGCCGTACATGGTGGTGGGGTTGAGTACGGTTTCTTGGGGTGTGTCGACGCGAGGTGTCGAGGGGCCAAACACAGCAATGGAGCTAGGCCAGAACAGGCTAAACCCGTGTGTGCGGGCCAGGTCGAGGATGTGCTTGAGGCCGTTCATGTTTACATCCCACGCCTGGTTCGGATGTTGCTCGCCGGTTGCCGAAAGCAGGCTAGCCAAGTGGTAGACCGTGTCGATATCGTGCGATTCGATGAGGGTACGTAGGGCACGGGCATCGCGTACATCGCCCGTTATGTGGAGCCCCCGCTCATTGGGAGCCGGGTGCAGGTCGAACCCAACAACGGAGTCAACTCCGTGGCGTTGCCGGAGCGTTTCTACCAGTTCGCTTCCAATTTGGCCATTGGCTCCGGTAACAAGCGTTGTACCCATGGGGCGATGTTCAATTTAAAAGGAGAGATACATACACTACGTGCTCAAAAACGAAAGGGTCTATCGAGCGTTCGGAACCGCTTCCACTATTCGTGCAATGTTCCTGTGCTGAGACCCATACACGGGTGCGGTAGACCGTCTGAAAAGGAGGGTAGGGCTTTGGTTAAGCGGATGCGTCGGGGGCTGATGGATCAGGGGCTGATCGAGAACGATTGTCGGTGAGGCGCAGCGGCATCGGGTCGGTTACGCTGCCAGTGTAAAGCGTGCGGTGCGGGAAGGGGATCTCGATGTCGTGCTCGTCGAAGGCTTTCTTCACAGCCATTGGTACCTGCGTGCGCACATGCAGAAAGTTTTCGGAGACCGCCCATACCGAAAACTGGAAGTTGATAGACGAATCGCCAAAGCCTGTGAACATGATAACAGGTGCTGGCTCTTCCAGGCAAAGCGGATGCGTATCGGCTACGCCGAGGAGGACCTTCCGTACGCGCTCCAGGTCTTCCTTGTAGGCGACTCCTACCTGCAAGTCAAACCGCCGGATGGGAAAGCGGCGTAGATTTGTGATTTCCGACTTGATCATGGTTTCGTTGGGGATGCGCACAAAGAGGTTGTCGAATGTACGCAGCTTTACCGAAAGCAAGTCGATTGAGACCACCTCGCCGGTGGTGCCACTCACTTTAACCACATCGCCTACGGCAAACGGCTTTTCGCCAAGCAGAAAGAGCCCGCTAATCACGTTGGAGGCTGATGTTTGGGAGGCAAAACCAATGGCAACGGTCAGGATGCCAGCAGCCCCCAACAAGATGCCCAGATCCATGCCCAGGTCAGACAGCGCGGAGGCAATGAACAGCCCAAGGATTACGTAGAACGCAATCCGTTTGATGAGCATTGTTTGATGCGCATCGCTTTCATCGGCCACAAACCGTACGAGTCCGCTGCTAGCCAGGCGTGCCAGGAGAACTCCGATGGTTATTTTCACGAGTGCCCAGAAAACCCCCACGATGCGTGGGTCATCGAGTAGGGCGATGGTGGTAGACCAGAGCGTGTCAAAATCCATGCGTTTGCAACGACAAGCCGGGGAACAGGTGGTGAAAGGCAGAGACAGGATCAGTGGCTAAACAGGGACCCAACCGCGCTGAACGTGCTGATGAACAGATTCCGTTTGGTGGTTTCGCGAGGATCGACAAGGCGAGTGCACGATCCTGCTTCGCGCGGTGGACCGGGTTGTACGTGTACCTGCGCCGCAGGTGTGCTGCTGCTCAAGTGGTCGGGACTGCGATCAAGGCGCAGGGCCTGGGTCCATAAAGCGTGGGCTTCGTTTTCATACAGGGCCAGGTGCGAGGTCGGGACTTGCACGCGCTCCAGAAGCAATGTGGCTGGGGCGCGGTTTCGGATGCGCAGGGGGGTGATAGCACGGTGCGGACGAAGAGGCACATCGTGGAGATGGAGGCGTCCGGTTGTGCGGGAGGCGTAGCAGAGTTCCCCTTGCCGCGTATTGGTACCAAACCAGGTGTCCGACGGACGCATGGTTGGCATCTGCAGTAGCTGTACGTCGTCTTCGTGCACCGTCAGCTGAACCCACAGCGGGGTGCTCACAAACAGCGTAACGGTTTCTCCTGATATCACTGAGATGGGGTGTTCTGGTCGAATTACAACCGGACGGTCAGCCAGTTGCGGTTTCAATGCGCAGGCGGGGTGGGTTGCCTCCATGCTGTAGCGGTGCACCGTATGCTTTGCTGGTTCGGCCCAGTCGAAGGCGGCTTCGCTGCTGGGGAGGGGATCTTCAAACGTGTTTGCATCTGCCAGTGGGTCTTGGCCGGCCTGGTGCCCAACCCGCCACTCGCGGTCGGTACGCATCACCCACAGCGAAAGCGCTCCGATGGTCCAGTGCGCCATGTGATCAATCGGAACGTCGTACGTCTGCCACCAGGGCGAGAGGGCCATCGTATTGTCGGG
>CAZZCI010000330.1:0-3207 GCA_964653015.1 uncultured Rhodothermales bacterium | reverse complement strand
ATCAGCGGGCTTATGCAGCACCTGCCTGCGCCCGATTTTCCCACGGGCGGCATCATCTACGGGTATGCGGGTGTGCACGAAGCCTATCATACGGGCCGGGGCCGCGTCATCATGCGGGCCAAGATGCACGAGGAGGAGATTCGTAAAGGCCGTACGGCGCTGGTGATTACCGAAATTCCGTACCAGGTCAACAAGAGCACCCTCATTGAACGCATTGCCAAGCGCGTACGCAACGACCGCATCGAGGGCATCTCGGATCTGCGCGACGAAAGCGACCGCGACGGGATGCGCATTGTGGTGGAACTGAAGCAGGATGCGGTACCACTGGTGGTAAAAAACCAACTCTACAAGCACTCGCGCCTGCAGGAGACGTTTGGCGTGAACATGGTGGCGCTTGTCAACGGGCGTCCCCGCGTGGTGACTCTAAAAGACGCGGTGCATCATTATGTGGAGCACCGCCATACCATCGTAGAGCGCCGCACCCGCTACGACCTGAAGAAGGCGCAGGCCCGAGCCCATGTGCTCGAAGGGTTGACGCGTGCGATGGACCAGCTGGATTCAGTGATTGCCATCATCCGCCACTCGCCCGACACCTCCGAAGCCCGCGAAAATCTGATTGCAGGACGCTATCCGGATACGCTCACCGAAGCCGATCTCGACGCGCTGGGCCTTCCGGCAGCCCATCCGGCTGAGCGCGAATCCGATACACCCATGGCAGAGCGCCTGCTCGACGACGACACGTTCGACGAGCGCGCCCGTCAGGATGCGCCCCACGCCTGGCTCACCGAAGACCAGGCCAATGCCATCTTGCGCCTGCGCTTGAGCCGCCTTACCGGACTCGAACGCGAGAAGATCGTGAACGAGTACCGCGACATCATGGCCAAGATCAAAGAACTGTACACCATCCTCGATGACCGCAGCGAGCGGATGGCCCTGATCCGCGAAGAGTTGCTGGAGGTCAAAGAAGCTTTTGACGATGAGCGCCGCACCGAAATCGATTACACCGGAGGCGGCGACATCATCATCGAAGACCTGATCGAACGCGAACACGTGGTGGTGACCGTAACCCATCAGGGACTCACCAAGCGCACCAGTGTAGATACGTATCGGTCGCAGGGACGCGGTGGCGTGGGACTGCGCGCCAGTGGCACCCGCGAAGACGATTACATCGAGCATCTGTTCGTGACGCACTCCCACGACATGCTCCTCTTCTTTACCGATCATGGCCAGTGCTACTGGCTCCGCGTCTTTGAAATCCCTGAAGGCAGTCGCACCGCCAAGGGCCGCTCAATCCGCAATCTTATCGAGATTGCCCCCGACGATCGGATTCGCGCCGTGCTCTCTGTTAGCAAGGAAGACTTCGAGGACGAGGACTTTCTGAACAACCACTATGTGCTGATGGCCACCCGCAAGGGGCAGGTCAAGAAAACCGTGTTGGAGGCGTTTAGTCGTCCACGCTCCAACGGCATCATCGCCATTTCAACTGATGAGGACGATGTGCTGCTGGAGGCCGCCCTTACCGCGGGAGACAACACCGTGGTGGTCGCCTCTTCGGGGGGACGCGCCGTGCATTTCCACGAAGACGATGTGCGTCCCACCGGACGCAACACGCAGGGCGTGCGGGGCATGACGCTGGACGAGGGGGAAACGCTCGTAGGCATGGTTTCAGTGGATCCTGGCCAGTCGCCCGATGTCTTCACGCTCTCTGCCAACGGCTACGGCAAACGCTCCGAACTCGATCGGTACCGTGTACAGGGGCGAGGCGGCAAGGGCCTCATCACCCTCAACAAAACCGACAAGACCGGGCCGCTATCGACAATCAAAGGGGTGAGCGATGCCCAAGATCTGATGGTCATCACGGAGAACGGCATTATGATTCGCACCAGCGTGGACGAGATTAGCACGATGGGCCGTAACACGCAGGGCGTTCGTGTCATCAACTTAAAGGATGATGATACCATTGCCGACGTAACGCGTGTGGCCCTTGATGATCTGGCCGATGCTGCTGAAGAGAAAGAAGCCGATGCGGATGCCTCTGATGAAGAAGAAGCCAGCGATGATAAGGCCCTGCCCCCGGCCCAATCGAACGGACAGGCCTGATGGTTTGACTGACTTTTTCCAGGTCAACGCTTCATTCCGATCCCTATATGCAAACGCCCCGCCCTTCACAATGAAGGCGCGGGGCGTTTTTTGTAACGGGAATTCGTTTCAGTAGATGATCTGGTAAGGGAGGCTACTGACTTATCGGACCAGCGATACCTTGCGCGTTTCGCTGAAGTCGTCGCCGGTAACCCGCACGAAGTACATGCCACTAGCCCACTGTTCTGCGGCTCCAATCTCGATCACCTGGGCCTGGTTGCCGTCGGCGCGCCGTTGGTCGCGGTATACGCGGCGGCCAATGGTATCATACACCTCAACCAGTACGTTCTGTGTATTCTGTGTGGTTAGGTCTAAACGGATGGGGCCGCTTGTTGGATTGGGATACGCTCCGGTAAGGGCTGCGGTGTCATCCAGCGGAATCTCAACGTCAACCGCATCGCTAAACAGCACATCGTCATCCTCAGTGATGGAACGCACCCGATACTGGTACTCGCCTGCAGGCTGTAGACGCGAGCGTAGGGTAGTTGCACTGACAGGCTCATCCATATCCGGCTTGACGTTCTCGATGCTAAAGACCGGCTCTTCGTCTTCACGGGGTTGTACCGCACGCTCCAGCTCGAATGTAAACCCACTTTCGCTTTGCAGATGTGCGGGAAGCTGCCAGCTCAGTGTCACATCACCGCGCCCCTGGTTCTCGCGGAGATCGATTTCAATGTCCTCTTCGGCAACAAATACATTTACTTCCCCATCGGCTGTAAACCCGCCGCGTGTTTCACCGTCACGTTCCCAACTCAACCGAAACACATGGTTCCCTAACTCCAGGTCACTGAACGTCTCATTATAAGCGCGTCCAGGCTGGGGCTGAATAGTTCGTCCTGTGTCTTCGAACCCATCTTCACCGTTGGCGTTTTCCGCAAAACAACGATCTCGGTCCTTAATCTCGCCGCCATTTCCAGCCACATCGTCGTAGTAGGTGCAGCGTTCCAGGGTGTACGAGTCAATGTCATCAGCCTGCGAAGATTGAGTCCACTGAACGGTTACCTCATCGCGTGTGCTGGTGGTTGCCGCAGCAAAGTCAAGCACCTCGGCGCCAATGAGTTCATCACA
>CAZZCI010000329.1:0-3209 GCA_964653015.1 uncultured Rhodothermales bacterium | reverse complement strand
GAGCAGCGCACGCACTGCGGGTCCTCCATCGGCTTGCCCTGCTGCGCAAAGCTCATCACGTCAATGCCCTGGTGGCATACGCTTGTGCACACGTTGCAGGAGATGCACTTGTCTTTGTCGGCCAGGATACGGAAGCGGCTGAAGCGATGGTAGATGTGCATCAGCGCAGCCAGTGGGCAAAAGAAGCGGCACCACACGCGTCCACTGAGCCAGAAGTACACGCCCAGCGCAATCATGCCAGCCAGCAGCACATCCACAAACCAGGCGTAGCTTAGGATGCCGAATCCAAACAGGCCGCCTGAAAGCATGGTGTTGAAAGTGGATTCCATCCAGCCGCCGGGCCAGATCCACCCGCCGATGCGCCAGAACAGCATCACAAACGCAATGACCATGATAATCTGTCCGGCAAAGTTGAGCTTGTTGGTCCACTCGCCGTGGGGCATCTTATCGCGGTGCTCGTCGCCCAGGGTTTCGGCCAACGCGCCACAGGTGCAGATCCATCCGCAGTAGGCCCCTTTGCCCCAGAAATAGATCATGCCGGGGATGAGCACGAACGTCTGGACGAAGCAGATGGCCAGCCACCAAAAGAGCGGATCGTGCGTGAACACGTTGTACACGAGCAGTGGCCACGCCAGGATAAAGCCATACGCCCGCCAGTATTCGCGTCCGTGCGTGGCCCAATCGCTCTCGGGGAAGAGTCCGTCGAGTAGACCAGCAGGCAGGAGCTCATTGCCGCCCAGATACGGTAGAAAAATTTCGGGAAGCAAGAACAGCGGTACCACCTGGATCGCGGCCAGCGTGGTAGTTTGCCACGTAATGTAGGGCGTCTTGCGCCGTTGGATCCGCCGGTAGCCATACACCACGACGATAACCGAGTACGCCATCGTGAAGTAGAACGACGGCGTTTGCATGGACGTGAGCGTTACGCCCACCAGGCTCGACGGCTCTATGCCGGATATGACATCGCCCAGCCAAAACGGAAATGCATTGGCTGATTCGGCCAGTTGGTTCAGCCATCCCCCGCCTTCTTGCCAGCTATACACCACCACCATAAACACGGTGAAGGCAAGCATCGCCCCGATGCGCGACCAGTTCATCTGGGGCAGCTTGTGCAGTTCGAGGGGCTCGGTGGAGCGCTCCGTCCAAGCTTTTTGAATGTCGGGCTTTGGCCATGTGCCCCAGTCGTTGCGGATCTCAATGTTAGAGCGCCGAAAGAAGTCGAGCGGCGCCTCGCGTCCAATCATGGCGAACACCTTTCGGGCGGGAATGCGCTCGGTACCGCCCTCATCATGGCGTAGCCCCACGGCCTCCTCCTCGATGCGCTCCACCTCGGTGTTCATCTTGAGCGTAAGCGAGCCGGTGCTGCTGTATGCAGCAAGCTCGTACACCCGGTCGATATTCTCTTCCTTTGGACGGAAAAAGGTATCGCGGCGATAGGAGAGCGTGACGTCGGCGCCTGCTTCGGTGAGTGCAATGGCCGTTTCCAGTGCAGAGTCGCCACCGCCTACCACGGTAACCGATTTGCCGTTGCATTTGCTCGGATCATGCAGCCGGTGGTGCACATGATCGAGGTCTTCGCCGGGGGCGCCCAGTTCGCGAAAGGCTCCGCTGCGCCCAATGGCTACCACCACGCGCTGCGCGGCGATGCGTGAGTCGTCGCCACAGACTACCTCCAGGCGTCCATTCTGACGGTCAATACGCTGTGCTTCACCCGTCTGCACCGGAATGTCTCCCGTCTGGGATTCAAGCTCGTCAACCAGCGCTTCTTTCACCGGAGCCGACACCTGGATGTCGCCCGCAGGAGTCATGCTTTTCGGATAGGTGTAAATGGGTTTGCCCATCTGGAAATCTTTGATGGTGGCAAACCGCTTTGTGGCTTCGAGCACCACATACGAGAGCCCCTGATTTTCCGCTTCACGTGCCGCTGCCATGCCCGACGCCCCCGCGCCAAGAATGACGACATCATACGCATCCTTCTGAGCGCTCGGAGAAAACGACGCATCGTTGGCGATGTGTCGAACCGCCTTCGTGCCGCTATCCAGCGAGAACTTGAGCAGGGGCACACCTGCCAGATCGCCGACGACATAGACGCCATCTACATTGGTCTGGTAGTTTTCGTCGACGCGGGGGAGTCGCGAAACGTCGCCATCGGGCCATTGCATGTGAAGCCAGTCGGCGTAGCGGCGAAGGGCACCAATCATAGAAGCGGGGGAGCACGATCTGGAAAACTGTTTCGGGATGATCTGTGTACGCAACACAAGGGTGATCGTTACACCCGTTGCTGACTTTCATTGCCAAGCGCCTGCGTCCGCACTCCCTATCTATGATATATGGCCTTACCGGTAACCCTTACAAATCTGAGCTGTGGCCGCTATTGGATACGGTGATTCGTGCCCTTTCAGAGCGCGGCCTACCGTACCGGCTAGCGCCTGATCTGGCGGAAGGCCGTAGCACCCGCGACCAATCGGTCAACGACGGATCGGTGGCACCAAGCGTATCGGACCTGGGGCGGCAGGCCAATGTGGTGCTCTCGTTTGGTGGAGATGGTACGCTGTTGCGCACGGCCCACGCGGTGAGCCCATCGGATACGCCGCTGGTGGGGGTAAACATCGGTCGGCTTGGGTTCTTGGCCGATGTGGAGGAAGGACATGTGGCCGAAACGATTGATGCGCTAGAGGCTGGAAAGTATCGCATTAGCTCGCGCATGGTGCTTGAAGTAGATGCCCCATCACGCGATCTGGGGCGCAACTGGGCACTCAACGAATGCGTGATCAATCGCAGTGGCGCTTCCGGGCTCCTGCGCATTGCCGTTACGGTGGATGACGAACCGCTCAACACCTACTGGGCCGATGGACTCATCCTGTCAACGCCCACAGGCTCCACCGCGTACTCTCTATCCAGTGGTGGCCCCATTGTGGTACCCGAAACCGATGTACTGATTCTAACGCCCATTGCTGCACACACGCTCTCGGTTCGTCCCGTGGTGCTTCCTGGACGGGCCACCATCCGCTTGCACGTGTGCAACGCCGACCGCCCGTATGTTTTTGCCGTGGACGGAGTCAGCACAGAGTTCAAGGAACCCGATATCCCATTTACGGTACGACGGGCCGCACATTCGGTGAACCTTGTGAAGCTCGACGGCCAGCACTTTTTTGGCACGTTGCGCCGCAAGCTCATGTGGGGTGCGCGTGCATCAACCGATGACGCTT
>CAZZCI010000328.1:0-3229 GCA_964653015.1 uncultured Rhodothermales bacterium | reverse complement strand
ATCTCATATCAACTCCGCATGCACCGCTGGTGTATGGCTGTATGGACGTGTGGACGGTTGGAGGAGTACACCAACCAACCATCCATCCGTCCGTCCGTCCTTCCACCCCTATACGAGGCTAACTCACGAAGTAGATCCGGGGTTGTGTAGGGAAGCGAGTCATCCAGTGCTTCCCAGCCCGCTGCTGATGGCATTCAATACGAGCAGCATATCCGGAAGCATCGCCTCGGCCTGTTCTTTGTGCCCTTCGGTTTTCAATCTCCGCCAGGTGTTAACCTGCTCGATCTGCAGCTGGTGCAATGGGGCGAGACGCTCCGATCGCAGATCAATCATCTCGTAGACGCGGGGCCGACGCTCTCTAAGGTCGTGCCCATACAGCGTCTGCAGCATGGCACGGGTGGTGTGGTACTCCTTTGTAATCGCGTCTAGATAGGAGTCTGCGATTTCTTGATCATCAACCAGGGTGGCCCACTGCTCCATAATGTCGGTATCGACAAGGGCGATGGCCGAAGACGCATTGGTAATCACGTAGCGAAACGGCATGTAGTTGATCGCATTCTCGCTGAGCGTGTTGAAGTCGCCAGGACGTTCGTTCTTGAGCGCTTCCAGTGCACTTCCGACGCCGTACCACCCGGTTAGGAAGTAGCGGCTCTGGCTCCAACTGAATACCCAGGGAATGGCCCGAAGGTCATCGAAGGTGCGTTGGCCGGTTCGCCGTGCGGGGCGCGACCCGATGCGGCTCTCTTCGATAAGGTCTATGGGCGTAGCCTGGGCAAAGAAGCGCACAAAGTCATCCGACTTCACGAGGCCCTGGTAGCTTTCGAGGCTATGTGCATACAACCGGTCAACGATCTGCTGCAGGTGGTCGCGGCTTGTCGTTAAGCTCGGTGTGGAGGCGTTGTCCGAGCGGTCGTCTACAACATTGGTTTTGTCGAACACACCGAGGGTGAGTCCGGTGGTGCCGGCCTGCAGGAGTTCCAGGTTGTAGAGCGCTGTAACGCGATTGGCGTACTTGTTAGCGATCACCTCGCCTTGCTCGGTCAGTCGGATGGTGCCCTGCATGCTCTCAGGGGGCAGTCCGGCAATAAACCGATGCGTAGGCCCGGCGCCCCGGCTGATGGTGCCGCCGCGTCCGTGAAAGAACTGCAGGCGGATGCCGTGACGGGCTGCCACGTCGTGCAGCTTCCGCTGCGCTTTGTTCAGGCTCCACAGGCTGGCCAGGATACCGCCATCTTTGTTACTATCGCTGTATCCCACCATGATCTGTTGCGACAGGCGCCCCCCGTGCTTGGCCTTCTGGTACTTGAGGCTTTGCCTTGTGATGGGGTGGCTGAGAAATGCATCCAGGATCTTAGGCCCGCGTTCCAGATCGTCGATGGTCTCTAGAAGAGGAACCACCGGAAGCACGCAGACCATGTCACCATCCTGCTTTTTAAGCAGCCCGGCTTCTCGACAGAGCAGGTACACAACCAGCAAGTCGGATACACTTCGGGTCATGCTCACAATCAGCGAGCCGATACCCGCGCTCCCATATCGATCGATATACCGGTACAACACCCGATAGCAAGCCAATACCGCATCGGCCTCTTTGCCGACCTCTTGCGTAGGGCGCACAAATGGACGCGTCGTATGGAGTTCTTCGTTGAGAAAGCGGAGCCGCCGCTCTTCCGACCAGTCCGCGAAGTGTTCGCCGTCTTCGACGCCTGCTTCCACCAGCAGCTGCGCCACTGCAGCATCGTGAAAGCTGCTATTCTGCCGGATGTCGAGCGCAGCCAAGTGAAACCCGAAGGCCTCCACGTTGCGTGCTACAGGCTCAACGTCACGCTTGCTGATGAAGGCTGCGTCGATTGCGCTGAGCGACTGCGTGAACAGGTCGAGATCATCGAGAACAGCTTCGGCAGATTGATAATGCTGATCGGGATCGGGCTTTTGGATCGGTTGCCCGTTGTCATGCAGGGGCAGCCGCTGCTGCATCAGATTTAGATATTGCCGCCAGGGCTCACTCGGATTTCTGTTGAGGGCTGATGCCGAATCTGTCGTGTGTTCGGCAAGCTGGTCGATGCGCTCACGCAGACGGTCGGGGACCTCCACCTCGAAGGCCGATACGCTTACTTTTTGCGCCAGGGTATTCAGGTTCGATTGGATTTGCTGAAGCGCATGCTTGCGAAGCTCCAGCAGCGTGTCTTCAGTCACCTCGGCTGTAACGAAGGGGTGGCCGTCGCGGTCGCCGCCTACCCAGTTGCCGAACCGCACCTGCGGAAGCTGCTCTCGGCTATCGATCAGGTCAGGATCGAATCCGGTGTCCTCCCAGGCCGTGCGGAGGCGCTGGTCGAGCATCGGCAGCACCTGGGGGAAGACGTTGACCAGGTAGTGGAGCACGTTGCGAAGCTCATCTCCGATAGACGGCTTCTCCAGAAAAACCTGTCCGGTGAGCCAGAGCCGCTGCATCGCTGCCAGGATGTCTTCGCGGATTTGCTGGGCCTCTTTCTCCGACCACATTTGATTCTCTCGCTTGACCATCAGCAGATAGATTTCCCGGAGCTGGTCAATCACAGTTGACCGCTTGGATTCGGTCGGGTGGGCAGTGAACACGGGCTCGATGCGCATGTCGGGGAGCTGATCAGCGATCTCTTTGCCCGTAAATCCACTGGACTGCAAGTCGTCGAGTGTGCGTCCCCAGAGGCCCGAGATGCGGGGGAGCCCATGCTCGTCTTCCAGCTTGCGGCGCAGCTGCACGGCGGCATTTTCCTCTACGATGGTCATGAGCTGAAAGCTCAGCGTAAATGCTTTGCTTAGCTTCTCTGGGTTGTCCAAGGAGTTCGGACTCTGTTCGCCGTCGAAGAGGGCGGCAATCTGGTTTTCCCCCGATTCCCGAAGCATCTGAACAAAGCAGTCTTGGAGGTACGCAAAGTCCTTCCGTATTTTAGGAAGTTGGATGCTGTCGTCGGTTGTGCTAAAGTACATAGTGGATCGGCAGAGTGAACGCTAAAGGATGAAAGAGGCGTGATGCGTTGTGGCCGTTTTTCACTGTACAAAGGTAGCACGAGCGGCGTCCGCTGTCAAGGCAGTATATAAATTGCCTTTATATGATCGGTTGGCGTATGCATGCACAGGCGGGTAGCGGTCAGGACGTCCGTAAACAGAACTGTACGAAATTTCCTTACCCGTCCCAGCAGTTCGTGTACACCGACGGCTCGGTTGCCATGTACCCAGTTCGTACGGCATCGAT
>CAZZCI010000327.1:0-3242 GCA_964653015.1 uncultured Rhodothermales bacterium | reverse complement strand
GAACCCGAAGCAGAGAATGTTGTCATTGTTGGTACCGAGGTAAGTAGCGACTTTCTAACGACCGGTCAGTTTGGCCTGTCGGCTACCCCGGTCGATGTGGATGGCGACGCTATTTTGCGTGAAGACCTCGAAGCCGATGTCGAAATGCGTGTCGCGTCGTCTAGTGACGCAGCCAGCCGACTGGAGCAAGACATCGAAATCATTGCCAGCGTGGAAGCGAATCGTATACGTCAGCCGTCTGGAGATGACCTGGCTGTTCCGGTTAACCTCGATGGAAGCGGAAGCATGTCGTGGACCGACCCCGACCGGAACCGTGTAGATGCCACGCGCGCCTTTTTCGATGAACTGGAAGATGGCAACGTCAACTTTGAGTCGGCGGTAGTAGAGTTTCCTGGATCCAACGCCGATCCAGACTGGAGTCAGACCGTCATGTACCAAGACTTTACGAGCGATGCCGACGCGCTACGCGAGGCCGTTGATGAGTCATCCGCCGGTGGTGGAACACCAATGTGGGATTCGATGCTCGAGATAATCGAATACTCGGAGCAAGAGCGCCCGCACAGCAACTACGAGAAAGGCGTTATTCTGCTTGGCGATGGGTTAGACAATCGGAGCAGCTCCACCCGCCAAGATGTTTGCGATGCCGCTAACGCGAACGATTCGCCAGTTTTTGGGGTTGGATTTGGCCCTGCTTCCGATGTATCTGATTCAGCTGAGAGCGACGCCGTGGAAGCTATGCGCGAGGTTTCAGAATGCACGGATGGCGATTACCTGGGAGTACCCGATGACAATGTCGAGGAAACCTTTGCCAATGCCTTTTCTGCATTCGGAACGTCTACGTCTCTGGGCTCTGTACGATTCGATGTGCAAATTGAATCGGGCCTCGAAGAAATCCAAGAGCAAGGCGTTGAGCGTCTTGAAGGCACTCTGAGCATCACATCGGGAGGCCGCACAGTAGAAGGCGACTTCATCTTCGGCGTACCGGAGCCTTCTTCCTCAGGCGCATTCATCCTACGCTAACAGGTTCTTCCCTACAACGAGAAGTTCTATTCTTGGAGGCATTCCAAGACGGCTGCTGCGTCTCCTTTTGCGGAGGGGCAGCAGCCTTTTTTGTGCCATGGCCTCACGCTTCTTCCCATGCCTTCATGATATATAGAGTGGTCTCATCAGGTCTGCAAGAAACCCACCCCGCGCCTGATGCGTGAAGCACGAGGCACGCGCAGCTCCGGGTTGTTCACCGAGAGCGAAAGCGCTTCCCACTCGCTGTTCGTTTGTTCGCATCCACCCGCCTTTATGCCCGACTCCGACGACCGTTTTTCCGACCTTGACCGCCGCCGTCACGAAGCCCAACAAGGCGGAGGCCCCGAACGCATCCAACGTCAGCACGATAAAGACAAACTCACCGCCCGCGAGCGCATCGACATTTTGCTCGATGACGACTCGTTCGAAGAACTTGGCACCTTCGTACGCCACCAGTCCACTGCGTTTGGGCTCGACGAGAAGCGGCCCTACGGCGATGGCGTGGTAACGGGCTATGGCACCATCGAAGGGCGGCTCGTCTATGTGTTCAGTCAGGATTTTACGGTGTACGGCGGTTCGCTTGGACGCGCGCATGCCGACAAGATCGTACGCCTCATGGAGCTGGCCCTCGAAAACGGCGCGCCCCTCATTGGACTCAACGACTCGGGCGGGGCACGTATTCAAGAGGGCGTTGTGTCGCTGGGCGGATACGCTGATATCTTCAAGCTGAATACCGATGCCTCGGGCGTGATCCCGCAGATCTCAGCCATCATGGGGCCGTGCGCCGGAGGAGCCGTCTATAGCCCGGCCATCACCGACTTCACATTTATGGTGGAGGGCACCAGTTATATGTTTGTGACGGGGCCCAACGTGGTCAAGACCGTAACCCAGGAAGAGGTCACCAGCGAGGAGCTTGGCGGCGCCCAAACGCACGGCTCCAAAAGTGGCGTCTCGCATGTTACCTGTAATAACGATGTGGACTGCCTCCTACGCATCCGCGAGTTGATGGGGTACCTGCCCCAAAACTGTGAAGAAGATCCGCCTCGCATCAACGCTCCCGAGCCGAGTCGCGACCCTGAAGCGATCGACACGATCGTGCCCGACGAGCCCAACAAGCCGTACGACATGCGCGACGTCATTACGCATGTGGCCGATGACGGCGATTTCTTCGAGATCCAGCCCGACTACGCCGAAAACCTGATCGTTGGCTTTACGCGCATTGATGGGCGCTCGGTGGGGGTCGTGGCCAACCAGCCCGCTGTGCTTGCCGGGGTGCTCGACATCGACGCCTCGCTCAAGGGAGCGCGCTTCGTTCGGTTCTGTGATGCGTTTAACATCCCCCTGCTCGTGTTTGAAGATGTACCCGGCTTCTTGCCTGGCACCGACCAGGAGTGGAACGGCATCATTAAGCACGGAGCCAAGCTGCTCTACGCCCTGTGCGAAGCCTCCGTCCCCAAGGTTACGGTCATTACGCGCAAAGCCTATGGCGGCGCCTACGATGTGATGAACTCGAAGCACATTGGTGGCGACCTGAACTTTGCCTGGCCGACTGCCGAAATCGCGGTGATGGGGCCCAAGGGGGCTGTTGAGATCATCTATCGCAAGCAAATCCAGGCCGCTGATGATCCCGAAGCCGTCAAAGATGAGTTTATCGATCGGTACCGCGAGCAGTTTGCACATCCATACGTAGCCGCCGAGCATGGGTATATCGACGATGTCATCAAGCCCCATGAAACGCGCGAGCGTCTCATTCGCGGATTCGACATGCTCGAAAACAAGGTCGATAACCCGCCCAAGAAAAAGCACGGCAACATTCCGTTGTAGCATCTAACAGAGCCTGGCCAAGTGTGAACGAAACGTAAAGTTGGACGGCTCGTACAGACCTACGTAGTGTTCTTCTGAATGGCTATAGAGTGCATGTCCGATACCCCCAATCCGCCCCTGGTTCCCGATTCGAAGCTCAAACGCGTAGCGCGTCGCCTCAAAATCATCGGCGATCCGGTACGGCTGCAACTCCTGAACTTGCTTCGGGTGCACACTGAGCTTAGCGTACAGGAACTGGTTGACGCCTCGGGACAGCGCCAGGCCAATGTAAGCAAACACCTTGGCATTATGATGCGCGAGGGGCTGGTAAAACGGCGGAAAGAGGGCGTCAACGCTTTTTATTCGCTTGACGACCCTAGCCTCCCCGGCATTTGCGTGTTGGTTGCCAATCAGGTTGA